>JACQAP010000014.1 GCA_016194905.1 Betaproteobacteria bacterium | reverse complement strand
TTGTCCAAGCCGGTAAACATCACTATGTGGCCATCACTGCCTGCATGCGCAAAATGCTCGTCATCCTCAACGCCATGCTCAAGTTCAATCAACCTTGGAAGGCCCCTCACAATGCTTGACTTCTAACGCAGTTGCTCTGCGCTCTCTGCGCCTCTGCGTTGGATGGTCATTTCGATCTACTTAACGCGCGCGAACAGTATTGCGCGCGTTGACCTCGTCGGGCCGCAGTTCGGCGGCCAGTTTGTCGAGCACGCCGTTGACGTACTTGTGCCCATCGGTGCCGCCAAAACTCTTCGCGAGTTCGATCGCTTCGTTGATGACGACCTTGTACGGAGTCTGCGCATGATCGCGCAACTCGAAGGCGGCCAGCAGCAGCAGCGCATGCTCGACCGGCGACAACCCCTTTATTTCGCGGTCGAGATAAGGCGTCAGCAGTTGTCGCAGCGCACCGGCATTCCCGACCACGCCGCGCAACAGCGCCTCGGCCAGGGGCTGATCCGCCTTGGGAAAGTCCTTCTGCTCCCGCAGTTGCGCAAGCAGCGTCTCGGCGGCGGATTCGTTCACCAACCACTGGTAGATTGCCTGCAGCGCAAACTCGCGGGCGCGCCGCCTACTGTTCTTCATCGATTGCCTGCATCAGATTCGCCATCTCCACGGCCACGCGCGCGCAGTCCGCGCCCTTCTCGTGCATGCGGGCCGCCGCCTGGTCGTCGCTATCCGTAGTCAGGATGCCGTTCGCGATCGGCACCCCGGTATCGAGTTGCACCGTCATCACGCCGTCAGCCGATTCGTTAGCCACCACTTCGAAATGATAAGTCTCGCCGCGAATGACTGCGCCGAGCGCCACCAGTGCATCGTAATGTCCGGTACCCGCCAGCTTCTGCAGCGCGAGGGGAATTTCCAGCGCACCGGGTACGGTCACGATCTCGATGTCGTTGCCCGCTACGCCCAGCTTGCCGAGTTCCACCGTACAAGCCGAGAGCAGGCCGTCGCCGACATCCTGGTTGAAACGACCGACCACGATGCCGATGCGTAGCCCTGCGCCGTCGAGGTCGGGTTTGACTTGAAATATGTCGTTGTCAGTTGCCATGTTCGTCGTGAATATCGTGAATGCCGTAAACGTTTTGCAATCTTACTCGCGGCCTCGAGCAAGACAAAGCTAGTACGAGATTCACGATATTCACGGCTTCTCTTTCGGTTGCAAATATCCCGTCACTTCCAGATCGAAACCGGCCATGCTCGGCATCTTGCGCGGCGCGGCCAGAAGTTTCATGCGCGTTACGCCGAGGTCGCGCAGGATCTGCGCCCCGATACCATAGGTGCGCAGATCGACTTTCTGCGCCATGGCATCCTCGGCCATGTTCAAACGATTCAGCAATTCGGCACCGGTTTCGGTGCGATGGAGCAGCACGACCACGCCGTTGTCCGCGGCCGCAATCACGCGCAAGGCATCGTTGAGATTCCACGAATGGCTGCGGCTGCCGGCATCCAGCAGATCGGCCACCGACAACGGTTCGTGCACACGAACCAGTGTCTCGCGTCCCGGGGAGACTTCCCCCCTCACCAGCGCAATGTGGGTGTCGCGCGAGCTTTTGTCGCGGTAGGCAACCAGGCGAAAGGCGCCGTGCATGGTCTCGAGATCGCGCTCCGCGACTCTTTCGACCAGCGATTCGGTACGGCTGCGATGCTGGATCAGATCGGCGATGGTACCGATCCTGAGCTTGTGCGTGTGCGCGAATTCGATCAGGTCGGGCAGGCGCGCCATGTCGCCGTCGTCTTTCAGCACTTCGCAGATCACCGCCGCCGGAATCAGGCCGGCGAGTTGCGCCAGGTCGCAACCGGCCTCGGTGTGCCCGGCGCGGACCAGCACGCCGCCCTTCTGCGCCATCAACGGAAAGATATGGCCAGGCTGCACGATGTCTTCCGGCTTGGCATCTTTTTTGACTGCCGCCCGCACCGTACGCGCGCGATCGGCCGCCGAAATGCCGGTCGTCACGCCGCTCGCGGCTTCGATCGACAGCGTGAAATTGGTACCCATGCGGGACCGGTTGTCGCCGACCATCAGGGGCAGGTCGATCTGCCGGCAACGCTCCTCGGTCAGCGTCAGGCAGATCAGCCCGCGCCCGTGCTTGGCCATGAAATTGACCGCATCGGGCGTAACGAACTCCGCGGCCATCAGCAGGTCGCCCTCGTTTTCCCGGTCTTCCTCGTCAACCAGCACGACCATCCTGCCGGCCTTGATGTCGGCGAGAATCTCCTGGGTACTGCTGATCGCCGTGCTCATCGGACGTCTTCCCGGCCGAGCATGCGCTCGACGTAACGTGCCACCAGATCCACTTCCATGTTCACCCGACTGTCCTTCTTCAGCTCGCCCAGATTCGTTGCCGCCAGCGTATGCGGAATCAGATTGATCGAAAAGCTGTCGGCGATCAGCGCGTTGATCGTCAGGCTGACGCCGTTCACGGTCACCGACCCTTTCCGCGCGAAATAGCGCGCGAGTTCCCGGGGAAAAGCGATCGTCAGTTCGCGATTGCCATCCACCGCATTCACCGTGCGCACCACGCCGATGCCGTCGACATGGCCGCTGACAAGATGTCCGCCGAGACGGTCGGCCAGCCTCAGCGACTTCTCCAGGTTGATCACGGCCCCTGGCGTGAATCCGGCGGTGACTCGCAGGGTCTCGTGGGAAACATCCACCGAGAAACCGTCCCGGGTCAGCCGCGTCACCGTCAGGCAGACGCCGTTGCAGGCAATGCTGTCGCCGATCGCAACGTCGCCGAGATCGAGTCCGCCCGCATCGAGCGTCACCGTCGCCGCCTGACCGGCGGGTTTCAGTTCGGCGATCCGTCCGACCGCCTGCACGATGCCGGTGAACATTATTGCGCCCCAAATCGCGCCACGACACGCAAGTCGGGCCCGAACAGGCGCGTCTCGCGGATGTGCAATTCCAGGCGCTGCTTCATTTGCGTCAGTTCTCCCAGGTCGAGCATGCCACGCCCTGCATCGCCGAGCAGGTGGGGCGCGAGATACAGCAGCAATTCGTCGACGACACCGGCACGCAGCAGCGCGGAATCCAGATTCATGCCGGCCTCGACCAGCACCTCGTTGATGCCCAGGCCGGCCAGATGTTGTGTCAGCCGCAACAAATCCACCTTTCCTTCCGGGTTCGGCAACACCACGATCGCGGCGCCCTTCGCCTCCAGCGCGCGCGTCTTGGCGGCGTCATGCGTCGCAGTCGCCACCAGCACCGCGCCGCCGTCGAGCAGCTTCGCCTCCGGCGTGATGCGCAGCCGGCTGTCGACGACGATGCGCAATGGCTGGCGGCTGGTCTCGATGTCGCGCACGGTGAGCCGCGGATCGTCGTCCTTGAGCGTGCCGATGCCGGTCATTACCGCACACGAGCGTGCGCGCCAGTGATGCCCGTCGCGGCGCGCATCCGGGCCGGTAACCCATTGGCTGACGCCGTTCTTCAGCGCCGTCTTGCCGTCGAGGCTGGCTGCAATCTTCACACGCATCCAGGGTCGTGCCCGCATCATGCGGGACACGAAGCCGATGTTGAGCTCACGCGCCTCGTTTTCGAGGACGCCTGCTTCCGCGGCGATACCGGCCGCGCGCAGCTTTGCGATGCCGCCGCCCGATACCTTCGGATTCGGATCCTGCATCGCCGCGACCACACGCCCTACTTTCGCCGCGATCAGCGCATCGGTGCACGGCGGCGTGCGGCCGTGGTGGGCGCACGGCTCGAGGGACACATAAGCGGTTGCGCCGGCGGCCGACGCACCGGCCGCTTTCAGCGCCGCAACCTCCGCGTGCGCCCCGCCGGCGCGTTCGTGCCAGCCTTCGCCGACGATGCGGCCGTCCCTGACCAGCACGCAGCCGACACGCGGATTCGGCGTGGTCGTGTACAGGCCGCGTTCAGCCAGCCGCAGCGCGCGCGCCATGAATTCGAAATCATCGGCACTGAAGGGCATGCGCCTACCTAGTCTTGCGGCGCGCGGCGGGCTTCTGCACTTCCTTCACCGCGTTGCGAAAATCCTCGACGTCCTGGAAGTCGCGGTACACCGATGCGAAACGGATGTAGGCCACCTTGTCGAGCTTGTAGAGTTCGCGCATGACCATCTCGCCCAGGCGGCGCGAATCGACTTCGCGTTCGCCAAGCGACAGCAATTTCTGCTTGACGCGTTCCATCGCGTCATCCACCAGATCCGCGGACACCGGCCGCTTGTGCAGTGCCCGGTTGAAACCGACGCGCAGTTTTTCCTCGTCGAACAGTTCCCGATACCCGTTCGACTTTACGATCTGCGGCAAGCGCAACTCCGCGTGTTCGTAGGTCGTGAAGCGCTTGTCGCACGACAGGCAACGCCGGCGCCGGCGAATGCTGTCCCCTTCTTCGTTGACCCGGGAGTCGACGACCTGCGTGTCGGGATGCTTGCAGAAGGGGCACTTCATGAAGGCAGTGATTAGTGACTGGTGATTGGTGACTGATGACCGGCGGAAAGCCGAACGGTATTCACGACATTCGCGGTATTTATGGGCGTAGCCCGGTATCCCGTGGACACCGCATTCACGATCACTTCCCGTAAACCGGAAACTTCGCGCACATCGCCTTCACATCGTTTGCGACGCGCTTGATATTCGCTTCGTCGTTCGGCGCGTCCAGCACGTCGGCGATCAGGTTGGCAAGTTGCTCCGCTTGCGCATCCTTGAAACCGCGCGTGGTCATCGCCGGCGAGCCGATGCGCACGCCGCTGGTCACGAAAGGCTTTTCCGGATCGTTCGGGATTGCGTTCTTGTTCACGGTGATATGCGCGCGGCCGAGCACCGCTTCCGCGTCCTTGCCGGTGATTTTCTTGGCGCGCAGGTCGAGCAGGAACAGGTGGCAATCGGTGCGGCCGGAGACGATACGCAGTCCGCGCTTCTGCAGCGTCGCCGCCATTTTGCGCGCGCCGGATAGTACCTGCGTCTGGTAGTCGCGGAAGGCCGGCTCCATGGCTTCCTTCAGCGCAACCGCCTTCGCTGCGATCACGTGCATCAGCGGTCCGCCCTGGATACCGGGAAAAATCGCCGAATTGATGAGTTTCTCGTATTCGGCTTTTGCCAGGATGATGCCGCCACGCGGGCCGCGCAACGTCTTGTGCGTCGTCGTGGTCACGAAATCGGCGATGCCGACCGGACTGGGATAGACACCGGCCGCTATCAGGCCGGCGTAGTGCGCCATGTCGACGAACAGGTAGGCACCGACCGAGTCCGCAATTTCCCGAAAGCGTTTCCAGTCGAAGGTCAGCGAATACGCCGACGCGCCCGCCACGATCATTTTCGGCTTGTGCTCCTTCGCCAGTCTCTCGACCTGGTCGTAATCGACTTCTTCCCTGTCGTTCAGCCCGTACGCCACCGCGTTGTACAGCTTGCCCGAAAGATTGACCGGCGAGCCGTGCGTCAGGTGTCCGCCGGAAGCGAGCGCCAGGCCGAGGAGGGTGTCGCCCGCCTTCAATGCGGCGGCATACACCGCTTGGTTCGCCTGCGAGCCGGAATGCGGCTGCACATTGGCGAAATCCGCCTTGAACAGCGCCTTGGCACGGTCGATCGCCAGTTGCTCGGCGACGTCGACGAATTCGCAGCCGCCGTAATAGCGCTTGCCCGGGTAGCCTTCGGCATATTTGTTGGTCAGCACCGAGCCCTGCGCCTGCAGCACGCGCGGGCTGGTGTAGTTTTCCGAAGCAATCAGCTCGATGTGGTCTTCCTGGCGCTGCACTTCCGACTGCATGGCCTGCCACAATTCGGCGTCGAATTCCTGAACGTTCTGGCTCGAGAGAAACATGGGATGGGAAAGGAGTGGGGTTTTAGCATTGCGGGAAGGCGCGAATTGTACCATTGCGCCCTCACTCCCCCGCCGCTTTGGCGAGGCGCCATTTCCGCTGTGCGGCGCATGGTGTCGCGCCCGGGCCTAACTGCTATCATTGCCCGGTCCGAGCAGCCGCCCGGTGACCGTGTCCAGAGGTCATGCCGAGGCAGGCCAAAAAAACATCCGGAGGAGACATGCCAAAGACCGTTCTGAGCAAGCTGATGTGGCTCGCCATTGCCATCGTCGGCGCGTCCGCCATCGGCGGCATCGCCATCCACCGCGGCGAGTCGATCAACGCCATCTGGTTCGTGGCGGCCGCCATCTGCACCTATCTGGTTGCGTACCGCTTCTACAGCGCATGGATTTGCGCCAAGGTGCTGGTGCTCGACGAAACCCGCGCCACGCCGGCGGAACGGTTCAACAACGGCCGCGATTTCGTGCCGACCAACAGATGGGTGACATTCGGCCATCACTTCGCCGCGATCGCCGGCCCCGGTCCGCTGATCGGCCCGACACTGGCGATGCAATTCGGCTACCTCCCCGGCACGCTGTGGATCCTGGCAGGCGCTGTGCTCGGCGGTTGCGTGCAGGACATGGTGATCATGTTCTGCTCGACGCGGCGCGATGGCCGCAGCCTGGGCCAGATGGCGCGCGACGAACTCGGACCCTTGGGCGGCTGGGCGGCAATGATCGGCACCATGCTGATCATGCTGATCCTGATCGCGGTGCTGGGCCTGGTGATCGTCAACGCCATGAAGCACAGCCCCTGGGCCACCACCACGGTGCTGGGCACGATCCCGGTGGCGATGCTGATCGGCATCTATATGCGCGGCATCCGTCCGGGCCGCGTGCTGGAAGGCTCGCTGATCGGCATCGCGCTGCTGCTCGTCTGCGTCGGCGGCGGCGGTTGGGTCGACCACAACGAATCGCTGCGCGGCCTGTTCGACTGGAGCGGCGAATCCGTCGCCTGGTTCGTCATGATCTACGGTTTCGCCGCCGCGACGCTGCCGGTGTGGCTGTTGCTGGCGCCGCGCGATTACCTGTCGACATTCCTGAAGCTCGGCGTGGTGTTCCTGCTCGCCATCTCCATCCTGGTACTGGCGCCGGATATGAAGATGCCCGCGCTGACCCAGTTCATCGACGGCACCGGCCCGATCTTCAAGGGCACCTTGTTCCCGTTCGTGTTCATCACCATCGCCTGCGGCGCGATTTCCGGCTTCCATTCGCTGGTGTCTTCCGGCACGACTCCGAAACTGCTGCCGAATGAACGCGACATCCGCATGATCGGCTATGGCTCGATGGCCCTGGAATCCTTCGTCGGCATCATGGCCGTGGTCGCAGCCTGCGTTCTCGATCCCGGCGTGTTCTTCGCGATCAACAGCCCGGCTGGCGTGGTTGGCAAGGAGGCCGCGGCGGCCGTCGCGACCATTTCGTCGTGGGGATTCCCGGTCAGCGTCGATCAGATGGCAATGCTGGCGAAGGAGATGGGCGAGAAGACATTGTTCGCACGCACCGGCGGCGCACCCTCGCTGGCGGTAGGCATGGCAACGATTTTCAGCAGCACCTTCGGCAATACGCTGCTGTCGATGTGGTATCACTTCGCAATCATGTTCGAGGTGTTGTTCATCCTGACCACGCTGGACGCCGGCACGCGGGTCGGCCGCTTCATGCTGCAGGACATCCTGAAACACGTCTGGAAGCCGATGGGCAACGTGTCTTCCTATCCGATGACCGTGCTGTCCAGCCTGATCTTCGTCGCCGCATGGGGTTACTTCCTTTGGCAGGGCGTGAAGGATCCGCTGGGCGGCGTCAACATCCTGTGGCCGCTGTTCGGCATTTCCAATCAGTTGCTGGCGGGCATTGCGCTTTCAGTGGCGACCGGCATCATCATCAAGATGGGCAAGGCACGCTATGCATGGGTGACCGGCCTGCCGCTTACCTGGCTGGCGATCGTCTGCACCAGCGCCGCGATGGAAAAAGTGTTCAGCCCGAACCCCGCCATCGGTTTCCTGTCCGGCGCGGCCAGCATGGCGGAGAAACTCGCCGCCGGCACGCTGCCGCCTGATCGCGCCGCGGTGGCGCCGCAATTGATCATCGGCCAGCAGATCGATGCCGCCCTCGCGCTATTCTTCGCGATCATGCTGTGGGTGGTGATTTTCGACATGCTGCGCATGTCGCTGCGGATACGCTCCGGCAAGGCGGTGCTGCCGCTCTCGGAATCGACATACATCAAAACGCGGCTCGATCCGGACATGGTCACGTCGTCGCACTGAACCCGCCATGATCCGCGAAGAACTGAAGCACCTGCCGAAGCACCTGTGGCGCTACCTGCGGCAGGTCACCGGGGACGACGCCTATGAGCGCTATATTACGCATCAGAAACAGGCGCACGCCGGCGAGCCGGTTCTGACGCGGCCGCAATTCTTCAAACTGCGGCAGGACGAGAAATGGAGCAAGGTAAGCCGCTGCTGCTGATGCAGCGGCGCCGGCGACTCCGATCAGTATCTCTGTGCGAACAAGTGCGGTCCCGGTTTCCTGATCACGGCGTCCATGCGCACGTCGATTTCATCGAGAGTCGGTCCATCCTGCGCGATCCACTGCAGGACGGGCTGGACCTCTGCCGGTATGGCGGCCGGCTTCCAGGCCAGTGACGCCGCTGCCGCGTGGCAGGAGCGATAACAGCTCGACCCTTTCTGCTCCCACCGCCAGCCGCCCGCGTAGACGACCGCGTACAACGCTTTGGCCTGGGCTTCGCTCACGCCTTCTACGATGCTCGCATGGTAGAACGTGCGGTGCACCTGACGCCACGGTTCCGTCCTGACACCGCAGAAATAGTCGTGAACGACCGCGGCTCTTCGATACTCGGAGGGGTAAGGCAGGCCGCCCAGGGAGTAAAGTTCGCGCGGGACGGATTCGCCGTCGAGTATGCCGCCCTTGCGGGCGAGCCACACCTTGCCGCCGGCGTCCGTGAACGCAAAATCGTCCAGCAGGCGCAGCTTGTAGGCGAACTCGATGCCGTCCAGCAGTTCGACCACGACCTTGCCCGAAAACCCGGCCTGGTCCGCGGACACGGCAACGGTGCACAGGCAGGCTGCCGTGACCGCGAGCAGCAGTCGACCTGTCCCCGGATTCTCCGGTCTGAATCGCTCGTGCAGCATCGCACCATTCTGTCCCAATCCGCGGCCGACGTCACCGGACAAGGGAGCGGGCCGGGGTGGACACCTTTCGGTTCCCGCTATTCTTTTGCCAGTGCATCGGCGACGGCCCGCCAGGCTTTGAGTTTTTGCGGCAACGACAGCGACGCATGCGCGGGGCTGGTCGACGGCAGGCGGGTAAATGCAGGCCGCAATCGGAAAAATGCGGCCGCACGGTTCGGCGAAAACAGTTCTCGGCCTTCGCGCCATTGAAGAACACGTACCTCACGCGCGAATGCGTTGCGAAGAACGCGCGGAAGTCGTTCGGTATGATCGACGCTTCGTCGATATCGGCGTCCAGGCTGCCCTCGCGGATGCAGGACGCCATGACATCCCATAACGCCAGGCCGGCACGCCTTAGGATCAGGACACGCTTCTCATAAGAAATCGTTGGACCGGCGCCGAACAACTCTCCCATGATCGGCCAGAACGCATTGCGCGGGTAAGCGTAGTACCGGCCGGCCAGCAACGACGCCGCTCCCGGCATGCTGCCGAGCACGAGGACTCGGGCCGCGCGATTTTCGATCGGCGGAAAACTGCGCACCGCTGAGACGGCGCCATACGGAGTCGGCGCCTCGGAAGTTGCGCGCTTCATTATCGCGGACGATCGAAGATTGCTACGGTCTTGATGCATGCGACCCGCTTCATTCAGGCTTTATGTCGAGTGCCTTGACAAGCGCAATGTTCATCTCCGTCTCGCGGGCAATCAGCGCTCGCACCTGCTCCGGTGTCCCGTAGACGGGATCAGCGCCCGTCGTCTCGTAAAAGGAGCGCACTTCCTGCTCTTGCATAATAGCGGCGATCTCCTTGTTCAGGAGAGAGATGATCTCCCCAGGGAGGCCCGCAGGGCCCAGAAGCAGCATCGTCGCGTGAAACTCGCAGCCCGGGTAGCCGGCCTCCGCCAGCGTGGGCACGTCAGGCAACGCCGGATTGCGTTCCGCGCGGGCGACGGCCAAGGCGCGCAGCTTGCCGGCTTTGATCTGAGGGACGGCGACGACGGTGTAGGCAAATGCCGCGGAGACCTGCCCGCTTAGCAAGTCGGGAAGAGCATGTGCTTCGCTCTTGTAGGGCACGTAGAGCACGTCAACGCCAGTTGCTCGGCGAAACATCTCTGCGGGGAGATGAGTGGCATTGCCCAAGCCGGCATGGGCGAAGGCTATCGAGCCGGGCTTGGCCTTCGCGAGTGCCACGAACTCCTTGACCGTCTTCGCCGGCACGGAAGGATGCACGACGAGGAAGGGCGAGCCCTGGGCGAATATGGCGATGGCGCTAAACGAAGCGATCGGGTCGTATCCGGCATCCTTGTAGAGCAGCGGCCCGACCGGGAGGGCTGGCGTGAAGGTCGCGAGCAGCACATAGCCGTCCGGTTTCGCGTCAGCAACGATCTTCGTTGCCAAGGTCGTTGCGGCACCAGGTTTGTTCTCGACGATGAATCGCTGCCCAAGCCGAGCCGACAATTTCTCGGCTAACAGCCGGGTCCGGACATCACCGGAAGTACCGGCTCCGGACGCGTAGATGATCCGAACAAGCTTCGAGGGATAGACGTCCTTCGCGGCCGCGAAGATCGACGGTGCGCTCAGCAACAAGATCGCTAGCACCCGTGGCAGAGCAGACCAAAGACGGCGAAGCATCGTGACAAACATGGCTCCTCCCAAACCTAACGCCGCGGCTCAGATGCCGCCGGCCAACGGGAGGGGACAAAGGTGCGAGCACCTTTGCGGCCGTTCTGAAGCCGCTTGTCAGGGCGCACGAGATTCACCTTGCGCCTTCGCATACTCTGCGACTGCTTCCATCACTTTGCGGCAGTTTGTTTCGTAATCGGCCCGAGAAAGTTTCTCCATCAGGCCCTTTATCTGCTCCGCATCTGCATGCTGTTCAAACGATCGAATCAGCTCGAGCGTGTCGGAGTAGCAAGCGTCTTGATCGACCTCGCCACTATAGCTGCCAACCATGTATGCAGCGCCGCCTACGACAACGCTCGTAGCAATCACGGCAACTAATACGGGCATCGCGCTACTCATTGTTCTCCTTCCGCCCTAACGAGGCTGTAGAAAAAGTCCCAAAACAACCATGATTTGGCTGTGCCAGCTAACGCCATTTAGGTTTCCCCTCGCCTCCTAAACCTGAAATCACAATGGCTGGCCCCTTGCATTCTGGTCTGAGTTCTCGTGAGTTCCATTCCAGCCCGCAAGGCTGGTGCATAGTCCCCCGAATGGTTTGGAGGAGAATGATCGGGATGTCTCGTTCGTCCATAGCGGGTCCTCGCGATGATCTATCTGGGGAACGACTGCCTTCACCGGCGCTAAACCAGCAAGCGCTGTGCCGCTGGTGAAGCGTCCGGTGCAAGGCATGGTTCGGCACCGGCTGCGCAGCCGCGCTACGCAGCCTGAAGCAGGAATTCGACTTTTACGGCCTCGAACGGGAAGATAATTCCCCCCCCTTCTGCCCGGTCAAGCACTCCGGCGTTCAGTAGCGCAGTGATGTCACTGTGCACCGCCTTTACGTCGCGACCAACGCGACGCGCTGCTTCGCGGATGGAGACCGGACCTGCGCCGCACAGTACCTTGAGCAACTCCCAGCGCTTGATGGTGAGTACTTTCCAGAGAAGCTCCGGCGTGGCAAAGCTGATGCGCGCAGATTTCTGCGGCTTACCGGTCTTCCAGACGCGTACAAAGTCCGTCATGGATTCGCTCGGAGCGCGAACGTCAAGAGTCACTGTTTTCACGGTTCCACCTCGCAATGTCGCGCTGGAAGTCAGCGATAAGTTTATCCGGGGTCTTGAAGATGTATGCACTTTCCTTGCCATTGAAGTGCCGGTGATCGCCCTTGCCAACCTCGTTGTCGTAGCGCACCACGCATACACCGCCTACCACGTAGGCAAGCCGATACTTGAACGCGTGAGTCGAGCCGGCCACCGGTTTGGGAACCTGCCAAAGAACCAACTCGGCAAACGTGGTTTCTGAAAAGGCAAGGCGAGTGCGAACGAGCTCGATAGCCTTCATGTTGGCAATAATGCCAACACCAGCGGTCTGTTGTCAAGTGGACCAACAGGCACGAACCGTCACGAGGTGCCGAACGCAGAGCTAACCGGGCGCCGACGCGCGCAGCGCGGCGGGGACCCAACGGCGACGCCGTTGGGCGCTCGGGTTGAGCGCCGGGTTGGGCTGTGATCGAAGGCATTGACGCTAGCATACCGTGACCTTCACGACAGAGCATCGCCTACAGGAAACCTCCACCGCTCGCATGGCCGCGAACCCACGGCTTGCGTCCACGCGACCGGAAAACGGAGATGTCAGCTCACGCGCGCCGATATCGCAACGAGACCAGAGCCAGTGGCGACGTGACGCAAACGGATCCGGCGCGTGCAGCCAGAGGCCGATTCGGTAGCCGAGCATCGGTGCATGCGAAGAACGACTCCAGGTTCAGCCGACAGACGCCCAACATCGGCTTGCAGCGGAGCCGCAACAGCGGCAGCGGCGCTGTTGCGGCTCCGCTGCAAGCCGGGCGTTGGGCGTCTTTATTCTACCTACACCTCCTCCTACTTATTGCAAAGTGCCACGAACAGGGCGCCTGTCAAATGGCCGCTGGCATTGACGAGCGGAGCATAGCTGGCATCACATCTTTTTCCAAAGAGGATTGCTTCGCCTGTATAGGAGTGCTTCTTGATTAACTCCTTGTATGCCGGCGAGTTGCGATCTAGCTTTGTGTTGACCGCGGGCTTGCCGTCCTCCGTCGTCAAAGTCGTTTGTGCTCTGATGAAATCCTGACCATCATAAGTAAAGATAGTGCTTTCTTGAGCGGCAAGAGCGATACCTGCAGCGGCGAGGGAAAATACTGCCGCGAGAAGCAATTTACTGATGGAAGCGGATATCCCGTGATCGTTACTCATTGTGATTGCCCTCCAAGGTTGTCTATCGCAAAAATGGTATTTCGACAATACCGCGCGTGTGCCGCGTTACGACAGTTGCAGAGTGGTACAGAACGTACCGGAAGGGCAGGCTCTGCAGGCCCGAAGGTGAAGCGTGATGCCAGCTACAACGGCTGGTCCTTGTGGTTACTTCAGACAGTGTATGCCAATTCTAAATCGTCGTTACCCGTACTTTGACGCCCAACGTCAATAATCAACGGCCGCCGAGGACGGTCCGTTGCATTTAGAGTTAGGCCTTTGCTCAATGTAGGCGAGCAATTTTCTTTTCCTCAGTCTTGGGTATGGCGCTACTCAGGCGTTGCACTCGACTGTGCATTCGGTGGAAGTAGGCCTGATACACGGTGAATACCGATAGCAACAAACCTTCGCCAGCCTCCGCGACGTGGGGAAGATGGCGAGCAATCTCCTTGAGCTGTTTCGTTGTTCCAGACATTGCACCCGACTGTATGAGAGCCTCACTTCGAGTGAGCCACAGCGTGTGTAAATTTGTCGTTGCCTTGAGCACGGAGGGCGACAGAAAGTTCACTCGAACTCGATGCGCGAAAAGATTTCGGAGTTCTTTGATCGTTCGAAGGATTGCCACATCGTCCGGCGTAAGCAGACCAACGAGCAAACCGAGTTGAATTCTTGCGCCGAATGAACCCGCTGGTGCTCGACCATCGCCGTTGAGGCCGAGAAACTCTTCGACCTCTTTTTCTCGATTGATGAGTCGAAGGGCAAGCAGTTCCGCCAAAGCGACATCTAGTACCGCCGCGCTCACGATCGCGAGTTCGCGCGGTGGCAGGCTGCGGTACTCGGAGTAGATCTCGGTCTCTCCGGGAAAAACATCGGCGAGCCAACGTTCTATTTTCCAAGCCATGGCTAAGGTGAGGTCTAACGTCCACGCCCACCGGCGCGCGCCCACTGACCTATGCGAAGCACGGCGCTCATGCGCGCGTCCGCGTGGGGCGTGCTGTTAGACGCCGGTCAATGAATGTGCGCTCTAATTTCCCGATTTCAGCGCGGAGAACGGCGAGATCGTACTTTTCGCCGTGAAACCAGAACACGCGATCATTAATCGAGCGCAATGCCTGCTTGTATGGAAAACCCACCGCACCCGTAGCGACGTTCATGTCAAAGAACGCTGCGCCACGGAAGCCGGCGATCCAGCGGTCTAGACGCTCGTCAAAATGCTCGAGGTGGTTGCGCAAACGGCGGAACGACTTGAGATCTATGCGCATCTCGGCGAGCAGCGGTTTGAGAATGCGTCCGCGAGCACTATTGGGACTGACGTCAAGTAGTTTGTCGATATTTGAGGCGTGCACGAGAAAGTGATGGGCGTGGTAGAAGATCGGCAGTACTTGCCTTCGCCTTTGTGCTCGCTGGAAGCTCGAGAAAGCATGCTTCGCGAACGATATCTGTGTGGCGAGTTCTCCCAAGTAGATTGCGAGCGGCTGCACTGGTCAATCCCGGCGTCTAACGTGAATTCGACTTCCGAAACGCCGTGTATCCCGGCACGTCCCTCTTAGAACAGCGGGAAGGCTCTTGATTTTTCCCAATTTCTCGCATACTGTTTTTATATACAGCCCATGCTAAGTCGGGTTATTTGCCGCCGTATTACGAAATAGGCTGCGTGGAGGTGGAATAATGTTAACGGAATCAAGGAATTCGTCAACAGAAACTTCCGGGCCCCGTCTCCTGGATAGGCTGCGTGACGCGATCAGACGCCTCCACTACAGCCGGAGAACGGAGGAGGCTTACCTCCACTGGACCAAGCGATTCATCTTTTTCCACGGCAAACGCCATCCTTCCGAACTCGGGGAGGCGGCGGTGACGACATTCCTGAACCACTTGGCCACCGATCGAAACGTCGCTGCGTCTACCCAGAACCAAGCGCTTTCGGCTTTGCTGTTTCTCTACAAAGAGATGCTGGGGTCCCAACTCAACTGGCTCGATGGTCTGGTTCGCGCAAAACGTCCCAAGCGGATGCCAGTCGTGACATAAGGACAGTACAGGAACTCCTGGGTCATTCGGATGTTTCCACAACCATGATCTACACGCACGTACTGAATCGCGGCGGACGCGGCGTGCAAAGCCCCTTGGATCAGGCGATGCTTTCGCCCGCCTCCGCGGACCGGACGATGTAGCCGCCCGACTTTTCGTCGTGCTCGAGCTTGAGCAGTCCGCGGATGGCGGCCTCTTCGAGCAAGCTGTTGAAACTCTTGAAGCCGTGATAAGTCTCGTTGAATCCGGGATTGCGGCGCTTCATCGCCTGTTTGATCATCGAACCCCAGATCTTTTCCTCGCCGCCGCGCTCGCCGGTCAGCGCGTCGAAGGTATTCACCAGTAAGTCCAGCGCCTTCTGCGTCTTGACGTCCACCGCGGAATCAGCGGAATCATCGGCATCCGCCGTTTCCACGGCCGGCGCCTTTGCCCCTGCAGCCGGCTTCGCGGCCGCACGTTTGCGCGGCTGGCGCTTCGGCGGCGCCTTGCGCACCAGGTCGTCGTAGAAAATGAACTCGTCGCAGTTCGCGATCAACAGGTCGGACGTCGAGTGCTTGACGCCGACGCCGATCACTTCCTTGTTGTTCTCGCGCAGCTTCGAGACCAGCGGCGAAAAATCGGAATCGCCGCTCAAGATGACGAAGGTGTCGACATGCGCTTTCGTGTAGCAGAGGTCGAGCGCATCCACCACCATGCGGATGTCTGCGGAGTTCTTGCCGGATTGCCGTACGTGCGGAATTTCGATCATCTCGAACGCCGCTTCGTGCATCGGCGCCTTGAACTCCTTGTAGCGCTCCCAGTCGCAGTACGCCTTCTTGACGACGATGCTGCCCTTGACCAGCAGGCGCTCGAGCACTTTCTTCATGTCGAAGCGGTCGTATTTGGCCTCGCGCACGCCGAGTGCGAGGTTCTCGAAATCGCAGAACACCGCCATGTTGCGGGTGTCGCTCTGGTTGCTCATTGAGGGTCGGTGATTGGTGGTTAGTGGCTGGTGGCTAGCTAGGGGCTAGGGGCTAGCAAAGAGTTTGGTTGTATTGATGCTGAAGTTAATCGATTTGATGGGGTGAGGCGCTAGTGTTTTACTCCCAAACCCCTAGCCCCTATTCCCTAGTCCCTGCGTCTCATGCCGCCTTCGCGGCGGCGGAGAGCGACTCTCGGACCGCGGCGGCGAAACGATCGATGTCGGCGCGGTCGATATCGAGATGCGTGACCAGGCGGATGCTGCCCTGGCCGCTGATCAGCATGCCCTGGCCCTTCAGAACCTCGCGCATCCTGACCGAGCGCTGCGGTTCGACGTTGATGTAAACCATGTTGGTCTGCGCGCCGCCCGGCGCAACCGTCACGCCCTCGATGGACGAAAGGGCTTGCGCCAGTGCGCGCGCGTTTTCGTGGTCGGTGGCGAGGCGCTCGACGTTGTGTTCGAGCGCATAAATGCCGGCCGCCGCGAGCACGCCGGCCTGACGCATGCCGCCGCCGACGACTTTGCGCCAGCGCCGCGCTTTGGCGATGAGTGGCTTCGATCCGCACAGCACCGATCCGACCGGTGCGCCGAGGCCTTTCGACAGACAAACCGACACGGAGTCGAAATACCGGCTGATCTCGGTGACCGGAACCTTCAGATGCACAGCCGCGTTGAATACGCGTGCGCCATCCAGATGCAAACCGAGTCCGCGCGCACGCGTGAATTCCTGTGCCCGTTTCAGGTAGTCGAGCGGCAGCACCTTGCCGCCCTGCGTATTCTCCAGGCAGAGCAACCGCGTCCTGGCGAAATGCGGATCGTCCGGCTTGATTGCGGATTCGACGCGACCGAGATCGAGCGAACCATCCGGCTCGTAGTCGAGCGGTTGCGGCTGGACGCTGCCAAGCACCGCGGCACCGCCGCCCTCGTATTTGTAAGTGTGCCCCTGCTGGCCGACGATGTATTCATCGCCGCGCTCGCAATGCGACAGCAGCGCCAGCAGGTTGCTCTGCGTTCCGCTGCAGACGAAGAGTGCCGCTTCCTTGCCGAGTATGGCGGCGGCCAGGGCTTCCAGCCGGTTGACGGTCGGGTCTTCTCCATAGACGTCGTCGCCGACTTCGGCTGCCAGCATGGCGGCGCGCATGTCGACGGTGGGCTTGGTCACGGTATCGCTGCGCAGGTCGATGACTTTCATGGGGTGGCTCCACGGACACGCCGGACGGCATGTTTGGTATTCTCCTTGGTCGAGTTTACCGCGTTTGCCTGTCCGCTCCAATGCGGTCGCCGGCGGACAGCCCGCAACAAGCCATAGCCAGGAGAGATCGCCCATGCATTTCCGCATCATCGCCATCGCCACGTTCGCCGCGCTATTCTCCGCCCCGTTGGCGGGGGCCGCCGAGGACGGCTCGACCCAGGGGACGCTGATCTGGCGCGACGACAGTTGCTTTTTTTTCGTCCTCAAGACGCCTGAAGGATTTGGCCTGTATGAATTCCTGGGCGGACCCAGCCCGCTGGTCGGCCACGTTTTCGAGGGCAAACTGACCGGCTTCGGCGGCCGCAAGCTCATGAACGTGACGGAGGGCAAGCCGACCATGGCCTACTCCGAAACCTTCACCGATACCAAGAAGCAGATGGAAAAGAAGATTCCCAGGCAGTGCCGCAAGAAGAAGGGATTCGAAGCGCTCGAGGTGGAATGACACCGGCACCTCCCCGATCAGGCTTTGCCCTCCTCCGACCTGGTGGTTTGCCGGGCCGGTCGCCAGGGGGGTATCATCCGCACAGTTCCATCGGCGGCCATCCGGGCGTTTTCGCCCGGACGGGCCGGGGCTTCCATCTCGCCAGGGTTTCCCATGCGATTTCCCATGCCTCGAAAAATTGTCCAGGCCCTGCTGTTGAGCCTGCTGTTCGTCAATCCGCTTGTCGCGGAGACCGAAAACCAGCCGCCGTCGCAGACCGGCGAACTGATCTGGCGCGATCCGAGCTGCTTTTTCTTCGTGCTGAAAATCGGCGAGCAATACGCACTGTTCGAGTTCCTGGGCGGACCGAGTCCGATGGTCGGCAATGTTTTCGAGGGCAAGCTTTCCGCCTTCGGCACGCGCAAGATCGAGAACAAGACCGAAGGCAAGCCGACCATGGTGTATTCGGAAACATTCGACCTGCCGAAATCGCTGATGGACAAGAAAATACCGCGTCAATGCAAGAGGAAGAAGGAATTCGAGGCAATCACGGGATGAATGCAGGCAAACCGGCGCGGCTCGCCGCCGCGGTTCTAGCGATCGTGGCGGGTACCGCGGCAGGCGTTGCGCGCGCCGACGAAGGCATGGTCATCTGGAAGAACAACGAGTGCGGCTTCTTCATTCTGCAAATGAAGGCCGGCTACGGACTGTATGAGTGGGTCGCCGGCCCCTATCCCAACGAGAGCGACGTGATCGAGGGCGATCTCAAGGCGCCCGGAGAACATCGGGTGAACAACAAGACCGCCGACGTTCCGACGACGATTTTCCTGGATACCTTCTCGGAGAAACGCCCCGCGATCTCTTCGCGCATTCCGGCCAAATGCAAGGCCAAGCCGGGCTACGTCCCCTTCGAAGGCCAGTAACGCCGCCGATATCGTCCGGTCAGCGGACGATGCCCACCGTGCCAAGGATGAACGAGTAGGTAAACGCGATTTCCTTGAGATAATCGTAGCGCCCGGATGCGCCGCCATGGCCCGCGTCCATGTTCACGCGCAACAGCAGGGGATTGCCGTCGGTTTTCAGTGTGCGCAACTTCGCCACGTATTTCGCCGGCTCCCAGTACATGACCTGGCTGTCGTTCAGCGAAGTCTCCACCAGCATTGCCGGATAATTTTTTTTCGCCAGGTCGTCATAGGGCGAATACGAAGACATGGTGTCGTAATACGCCTTGTCGTTCGGATTGCCCCACTCCTCGTATTCGCCGGTGGTAAGCGGCAGGGTCGCATCGAGCATGGTGTTGATCACGTCCACGAACGGCACCTCCGCGACCACCGCGCGGAACAACTCGGGCCGCAGGTTCGTCACCGCGCCCATCAGCAATCCGCCGGCGCTGCCGCCTTCGATCACGAGCCTGGACGGCTCGGTGTAGTGCTCCCTGACCAGGTGTTCCGCGCAGGCGATGAAATCGGTAAAGGTGTTTATCTTTTGCAGCATGCGGCCCTCGTCATGCCAGTGCTTGCCCATCTCCCCGCCGCCCCGCACATGCGCGCACGCGAAGATCACGCCCCGATCCAGCAGGGAAAGCCGGGTGGAGCTGAAATCGACATCGAGCGAATAGCCGTACGCGCCGTATCCATATAGCAGCAGCGGCTGCGGAGCCTCGCGCCGCCGGTCTATCCTGTAGACCAGCGATATCGGAATGCGCGTTCCGTCGCGGGCCACGGCGTAGTGCAATTCCGAACGATATTTCGACGCATCGTAGCGTTTTACCTCACGCTGTTTCAGCAAGGTTCTTTGCCGGCTGTCCAGGTGATAGTCGTATTCGGAATCGGGCGTGATGTAGGAGTCGTAGTGGAATCGGAACACGTCGGTGTCGAACTCCATGTTCGCGCCACCGCCGACCGAGTACACGGGTTCGGGCATGTCGATCAAGTGCTCGCTTCGGTCCGCCAGGCGGATCGCGCGCAGACGCGGAAAACCCCCTGCGCGTTCGTGCGCAACCAGGTGGCGCGCAAAGACTTCCACGCCGTCCAGCATCACGTCGTTGCGTTGCGCGATGACTTCCGTCCAGCGAGACGGCGACGGATCGTCCGCCGGCGCGGTCACCAGGCGAAAATTGCGCCCCTTGTCGTTGGTCACGATGTAGAACAATCCGTGACCATGGTCGACGTAGTACTCGTGTTCCGGCGTGCGCGCGAGAATCAGGGCCGGGTTCGCCTGCGGCTCGTCCGCCCGGAGGCTGCGCACTTCGGACGTCGTGGCGCTGTGGGACGTCAGGAACAGATATTCGTTGCTCCTGCTGCGCGAAACCGAAACGGAAAAACGCACGTCGGTTTCCTCGTAAATCAATTGGTCTTCGTGACTGCCGAGGACATGGCGATATACGCGATGGGCGCGCTTGGCGTCGTCTTCCCTGACATAGAACAACGTGCGGTTGTCGGATGCCCAGGCGATCGAGCGCACTTTTTCGATCCGGTCTGGCAAAACGCGGCCGTTCCGCAGATCCTTCAACTGCAGCGTGTACTGGCGGAATCCCGTGGTGTCCGACGAAAACGCCAGCAGATTTCCGTCCGGGCTGACTTCGAACGCACCCAGGGAATAGAACCTGTGCCCTTTCGCCGCCTGATTGGCGTCGAGAACGATCTGCTCAGGCGCGTCTACACCGCCGCGGCGGCGGCAGAAGATGCGATACTGCTTGCCCTTGCGGGTGCGCGAATAGTAGAAGTAGTCGCCGTCGCGATAAGGCACCTCGACGTCGGTTTCCTTGATGCGCGCCAGCATTTCCCGATACAGCGTATCCTGCAGGCGTTGCGACGGCTTCATCATCGCCGCCGTATAGGCGTTCTCCGCCCTGAGATAGGCATTCACGGGGCAGCTGCCCTTGTTGCGCAGCCAATGATAGTCGTCTACCCGGCGTTCGCCGTGGACTTCGGAGACGACCGGCGTGCGCCGGGCAACCGGCGGTACTGGATTCGAGGACACTATGAAACTCCTGATCGGTAAAGGGAAACGGGCCTGGTTGGGGGATGAGGTGGGGGCAGGCCCGTAAAATTCCAGAACAACCCCGCCAAAATATTTTTTTAAAGGGCCACCGGTTTGGAAGCGTCATCAGTCTAAAAGAAAATTATCATGAAGAATTACGAATCCGAAACCACGCAATTCATCCGCGACTTCCTGAAGAAGCATCCCGAGGTGCTCGACAAGCAGAGAGAAGCCCGCGCCACCTGGTGGGATCGTCCTCAGGATTTCAAGGAGCGCAAGCGCCTCGACGCCGCTGAAGTGCCGAAGAAGAGCTACGAATACTATTGATCGGCGAGGACACCCGATGCTGCGTAAATTTGCCCTGTTGCTGTGGCTGGCTCCACCGGCCGGGGCGGCGGACGAACCGATTCCCATCGAGCAGGAACCGCGACACCAGCTCAAGTTCGAGAACGAGCACGTGCGCTTCTTCGACGTCGAACTCGAACCGGGTTACGAATCCCGCTATCACTGGCATCGCAGCGACGGCGTGTTCGTGAACATTTCCTCTTCCCCGACCATCGCGCAAGACCTGGGCAAGGAGCCGGTGCGGCGCGGCGAGCGTGCGATCGGCGAGACCTATTTCATCGACTATGGAGCCAAGCCGAAGGCGCACCGCGTCAGCAACCCCGGCAGCACGCCTTATCGCGTCATCGACACCGAGATCCTCGGCGGCTGTGGAACGGCGGACCCGGTTGCGGAAGGACCGAACCAGACCCTGCTGATCGATAACGCACGCGTGTTCGTGACGCGCATCGTCCTGCATCCGGGCGAGAGCACCGAACTCTATGCGCCTTGCGGCATGCTGGTGTCGGTCTCCGGCGGCAGCGTTGCGCTGGAATCGCCGGCCGGCAGCGAACGCGCCGACATGCGGCCGGCGGGATTCAAATGGCGCCAGCAGGACCAGACCACGAAGCTCGTCAATACCGGGAAATTCGTGTTCCACGGCGTCGACATCCGGCTCAAGTAGTTGCCGGACCTTTTCGCGCATGAACAACGACCGCAGGAACGTCGTCGCGCTCGCCGCATGCCAGGCCCTGCTGGTCATGAACAACGCGACGATGATTTCCATCGGTACGCTGGCCGCGGATACGCTCGCCGCAAACAAGATGCTGGTCACGATTCCGGCCACCGCCTACATCATCGGCGGCGGCCTCACCACCATGCCGATCTCGCTGTTCATGAAACGACACGGCCGCCGCGCCGGATTCCTGGTCGGCTGCCTGTTCGGCATGATCGGCGGCGCACTGGCCACCGCGGCCATGCTGGCGCACAACTTCTGGATGCTCTGCCTGGCGGCGCTGGTCTCCGGCATCTACACCGGATCGGGCGGCTTCTACCGGTTTGCCGCGGCGGACAGCCTTTCGGCGAGTGCCCGCAGCAAGGCCATATCCCTGGTGCTTGCCGGCGGCATCATCGGCGGCATCTTTGGGCCGGAAGGCAGCAAGCTCACCAAGGGTCTGCTGGAAACCCTGTTCGCCGGCACTTTTCTGTCGCTCGTCGTGCTGGCGGCCGTCGCGATGCTGATCCTGCGGCGGCTGGATCTGCCGCGGCCTTCCCTCGAGGAACGGCATGGCAGCACGCGCCCGCTGTTCACGATCATGCGCCAGCCGGTGTTCATCGTCGCCGCGCTGGGCGGCGTCACGGCCTATGGCGTGATGAATCTGCTGATGGCGGCCACGCCGCTGGCGATGCAAATGTGCTCGCATCCCTACGGTGCCGCGATGCTGGTGATCGAATGGCACATCATCGCCATGTTCGCACCGGCTTTCGGCACCGGCTGGCTGATTGCGCGCGTCGGCGCGCTGCCGGTCATGTTCGCCGGCCTTCTGCTCAACCTGGCCGCCATAGCAATCGCGATGTCCAGCACCACGGTGACGGCGTTCTGGTCGTCGATGGTACTCGTCGGCGTGGGCTGGTGTTTTCTGTTCGTCGGCGGCACGACCCTGCTGACCGAGGCCTGTACGCCGGCCGAAAAAGCCAAGACGCAGGGCATGAACGACTTGCTGATCTACCTGACCATGGGCTCGACTTCGCTGACATCGGGCGCCATTCTTTACGGATTCGGCTGGAATACGCTGAATCTCACGGCGCTGCCGCTGCTTGCGGTCACGGCCATCGCGATCCTCTGGCTCGCCACGATCCGGCGCGGCGGACGCCCGGCCATCGCCTCCGGTACCGCTTGATCGGTCCATGACCGTCAGGCTGAGCGTCCTCGACCAATCCCCGATCGTCAGCGGCGGCTCCGCCGCCGATGCGCTGCGCGCGACCGTCGTGCTGGCGCAACGCGCCGACCAGCTCGGTTACCACCGCTACTGGCTCGCGGAGCATCACAACATGCGCGGCCTCGCCGACCCCTGTCCGGAAATTCTCGTGGGCCACGTTGCCGCCGCGACGCTAAACATCCGCGTCGGCACTGGCGGCGTCATGCTGCCCTACTACAGTCCGCTGAAAGTCGCTGAAGTGTTCCGCATGCACGAAGCGCTGCATCCGAACCGCATCGACCTCGGCATCGGACGCGCGCCCGGCGGAGACCGGATGACCGCGAATGCGATGAATGCGCACGCGTTCGACGACATGGACGGCTTTCCACAACAAGTCATCGAAGTCATCGGCTGGCTCGATCGCACGCTGCCGGAAGAACATCCCTACGCGACCGTACAGGCCATGCCGTCCGGCCTGAGCTCGCCGGAGGTCTGGCTGCTCGGCTCTTCCGATTACAGCGGCGCGCTGGCCGCCTATCTGGGATTGCGCTTTGCCTTTGCGCATTTCATCAACGCCCACGGCGGCGATGCGGTCGCCCGTGCGTATCGCAAGGACTTTCGCGCGTCTCTGCGCGAATCCGCACCCTACGCGATGGTCTGCGTGTTCGTGCTGTGCGCGCAAACCGAAGCCGAGGCACAGCGGCTCGCCGCCAGCATCGACCATCGCCGGCTGCTGATGGCGATCGGCCGCGAGGCGCCGATCGCGACTGTCGAGGCAGCGCAGGCCTATCCGTATACGGAACGCGACCGCGCGATCATCGAACGCGAGCGGGCACGCGCGATCATCGGCACGCCGGACAAGGTGAAAACACGCCTGCTGGAAATCGCCGACGCCTATGCCGCGGACGAGTTGATGGTGGTCACCATCACCGGCGATTACGCGAGCCGGACGAAATCGTATGAACTGCTGGCCGCCGAGTTCGGTCTGACCACCACCTCTCCCCCCTGAAGGCGGAGAGGGTGCTTTGTGAGTACCTTATTTGGTATCGCGACAAAACGTAAACAGGGCAGACTGCCTCGAGTTAAAGAACGACAATGACAACCAATACTGTATCTCCTCACCCTCTCCGCCCTTCGGGGGGAGAGGGTGAGGTGGGCCGGGAGCGCTCCTTGGTCCTGGTCCTGGCCGTGATCCAGTTCACCCACATCATGGACTTCATGATCATGATGCCGCTCGGCCCGCAATTGATGCGCGTCATGCTCATCTCGCCGCAGCAGTTCGGGCTCCTGGTTTCGGCCTACACGCTTACGGCAGCGGTCGCAGCGCTGGCCGTGGCCTTCTACACCGACCGCTTCGATCGTCGGAAAACGCTGCTGTTTCTCTACGCGGGCTTCGTCGTGTCGACGCTGTTGTGCGGTATCGCGCCCGGCTACGGGTCGTTGCTCGCGGCGCGGGCTGTCGCGGGGGCGTTCGGCGGCGTGGCGGGTGCGACCGTACACTCCATCATCGGCGACGCGGTTCCCGAGCAACGCCGGGGCGCCGCGACCGGCATGATCATGTCGGCGTTCGCGCTGTCTTCTATCATCGGCGTTCCGATCGGATTGTTTCTGGCCGCGCATTTCTCCTGGCGCGCACCCTTCCTGTTCCTCGTCGTCGTCTCGACGCTGGTCCTGATCCTGACCTGGAAAATTCTTCCCTCCATGCGCGGCCATATCGTCGCGGGCGAATCCCACCGGCCCCTGGATCAGATGAAAGCGGTGTTCGGCACCGCCAATCACCTGCGCGCCTTCGTATTCATGTTCGCGCTGATGTTTGCGGGATTTTCTGTGATTCCGTTCATCGCGCCGTACATGGTGGCCAATGTCGGCCTGAAGGAGACCGACCTGCCCTACCTCTATCTGTTCGGCGGGCTCGCCACCGCCTTCACGTCGCGCTACATCGGCAAGCTGGCGGACCGGCACGGCAAGCGGCAGATATTCACGCTCATCGGCCTGATTTCGATCGCCCCGCTGCTGATCACCACAAACCTTCCTCCCGTTCCAGTGTGGGTCGCGATCTGCGCGTCGGTCATCTTCATGGTGTTCGTCTCCGGACGTTTCGTGCCGGCGATGGCACTGGTCATTTCCAGCGTGCAACCGCACTTGCGCGGCGGTTTCATGAGCATCAACTCCGCGATCCAGCAGCTTGGATTGGGAGCCGCGTCTTTTCTTGCAGGATCCCTGATCGGCCACGCTGCCGATGGAACCCTGACGCGCTACTGGCTGGTGGGATTCATCGCGGTGGGTGCCACGCTGCTTGCGATTGCGCTCGCTTGGCGCGTCAAGCCGGTCGCGTAGCGACCGAGGGGCTAGGGACTAGGGGTTAGGGTCTAGGGGTTAGGGTCTAGGGGGTGGGGCTTCGCGCTTTTCTTGCTTTTTCCCTAGCCCCTAACCCCTAGTCCCTAGCCCCTAATTCTTGTTGTCCGGTTCGAAAAAACACCAGCGCACTGCAGGGAATGCGATCCGCAGGTCCGCTTCGACGCGATTGATGGCATCGACCATTGCCGTTGCGCTGGCGGTTTCCCTCATGCGCGCCTTGACGGCAAGCAGGATGCCCTCGCCCATCTGCAGAGTCAGCAGATTGTAGACTTCGGCCACTTCGCTCCTCGCCGCGAGAAAGACACGAATCGCATTTTCCGTTTCAGCTTCTGCACTCTCGCCGGTGATCAGGGCCTTGATTTCCAGCGACAGCAGGACAGCGACGAAGATCAGCAACACGCCGACGGCGATGCTGCCCAACGCATCGAACATCGGCTTGCCGGTTGCCAGCGCCAGCAGTATGGCGATCAGCGCCAGCGCCAGACCGGCCAGCGCCGCGATATCCTCGCCCAGCACGATGATGAGTTCGCTGTTGCGCGACACATGGAAAAATTTCCACAGCGACTTGCCGCCGGCCACCCTGCGGATCTCGCGCACGCAACCGGCGAGCGAAAAGGCTTCCAGCACGATCGAGACCGCCAATACGATGATCGCGACCGCCGGATTGGAGATGGGCTCGGATTGATGCAGTTTGTGCCAGCCCTCGTAGACCGAGAACAACCCCCCGAGCGTGAACAGCAGCACCGCCACCAGGAAGGCCCAGAAATAGACGACTTTGCCGTAACCGAGCGGATGTTTCGCATCCGGTTCCCGTTTCGCCTCCTTCATGCCGCGCAACAGCAGAACCTGGTTGCCGCAATCGGCCGCCGAATGAATCGCCTCGGCCAGCATCGCGCTCGAACCGGTCACGGCCGCGGCCGTGCCTTTCGCGATCAGGATGCCGGTGTTGGCGCCGAGCGCATAGAGGACAGCACGAAGTGAAGAAGCTTGAGACATGGTTTCGCGGCAAGCGGGGAGGCGGAATGTTTACGCGGTGTTTCCGTCCGGAAACAACATCAGGAGTTCGGATGCGCCGGGCAGCACCACATCTTCCTTCAGCGCCAGCCCGGAAAGTTTCCTGCTGCGGGATTGTCGCATCAGATGGAGCAGTTTGTATGCCGCCGCGGCGTAACTCAAGCCTTGCGGACGGATATTGGAAACGCAATTGCGCTCGGCGTTGCTGCGGCCCGGCAGCGGATTCCAGGTCAGATACGCTCCCAGGCTGTCGGGCGAAGTCAGGCCGGGACGCTCGCCGATCAGCATTACGCTCATTTGCGCCGGCAGCAACGCGCCGATCTCGTCGCCGATCGCGACCCGCCCCTGGCTGACAAGACAGCACGGCGCAACACGCCAGCCTTCGCTTCCAAGATGGGCCTGCATCATTTCAATCAGCGGCAAGGCGTGACGCTGGACCGCGAGCGCCGATAAACCGTCTGCGATCACGAACACCGCGTCCCAGGCTTGCGCGTGCGGCCGGGTCTCCAGCAAGGTCTTTGACTTCTCATCCAGGATGCGTCCCAAGTCCGGGCGCTGGATGAACGTGTGCCGGTCGCCCGCTGCACTGGCGAGTACAAGGGAGTCGAATTGCCTCGCGCCCAGTTGCTCGCGCAACGCCTCGACATCGAACTCGCGATGCACCGCATCGCGCGCACGCGCATGCGCCAATTGAAAATCGAGCAACTGCCGCGTCGGGATGCTACCGCCGGCGCGTCCGAGGCCGATGCGAGCCGGAGTAAAATGGCCCAGGGTATTCCAGGGGTCCCTCTGGGTACGGGCGATGCCGGGCGGGCCGAGGGGTGTCTTCGACATCGCTCAGTACTTCACCAATCCCAGCAGCGGATGCTGCGCCGTCACCTGCTTAAGCCGCGTGCCGTCCTCGAAGATGCCCATCTTCACAAGCCAGGCTTCGAACTCGGGCGCAGGCCTCAGCCCCAGCACCTGGCGCAGATAGAGCGCATCGTGGAAGGACGTGCTTTGATAGTTCAGCATGATGTCGTCGGCGCCCGGCACGCCCATGATGAAATTACAGCCGGCCGTGCCGAGCAGCGTGAGCAGCGTATCCATGTCGTCCTGGTCGGCGTCCGCATGATTGGTATAGCACACGTCCATGCCCATCGGCAGGCCGAGCAGTTTCCCGCAGAAATGGTCTTCCACGCCCGCGCGGACGATCTCGCGGCCGTTGAGATATTCGGGCCCGATGAACCCGACCACGCTGTTCACCAGCATCGGCGAAAACGCCCGCGCCACACCATAGGCACGCGCTTCGCAAGTCTGCTGATCGACGCCGTGGTGTCCGTTTGCCGAGAGTGCGCTGCCCTGCCCCGTCTCGAAGTACATCACGTTGCCGCCCACCGTCCCTCGCCCGAGTTGGCGCGCCGCCTGATTGGCTTCGGCAAGCAGGGCCAGGTTGAATCCGAAGCTGGCATTGGTCGTTTCGGTGCCGGCGATCGATTGGAACACCAGGTCCACCGGTGCGCGCCGCTCGATTGCCTGCATCGCATTCGTTACGTGGGTCAGGACGCAGGACTGGGTCGGAATCCGGTAGGTCTGGATGATTTCATCGAGCATCACCAGAAGCCTGATCACCTGATCGACATTGTCGGTGGCGGGATTGATGCCGATCACGGCGTCACCGCAACCATACAGCAGCCCGTCGAGAATGCTTGCCGCGATACCTTTGGGGTCGTCCGTCGGATGATTCGGCTGCAGGCGGTTCGACAACCGCCCCTCCAGACCGAGCGTATCGCGAAATCGCGCGATGACGCGGCACTTGCGCGCCACCAGCACCATATCCTGGATGCGCATGATTTTCGAAGCAGCGGCTGTCATTTCCGGCGTTAGGCCGGGTGCCAGCGCAGTGAGTTTCGCCGAATCGGTGCCGTAGTCGAGCAACCAGTCGCGGAAATCCCCCACCGTCAGATGAGCCACCGGCGCAAACGCGGCCACGTCATGCGAATCGAGGATGAGCCGGGTGACTTCGTCGCTCTCGTAAGGCACGACGGCCTCATCGAGGAAAGTCCGCAGCGGCGCATCGGCCAGTGCCATCTGGGCGGCAACGCGCTCTTCTTCGCTGTCTGCGGCAAGGCAGGCAAGCCGGTCGCCCGAGCGCGCGGGCGTGGCTTTCGCCAACAGGGTTTTCAGATCCGGAAAACGATAGCGATGTTCACCGACCGTACAGGAATAACCCGCCATGGATGCAATGCTTCGGGATTGCGGACGACCGGACCATCATAGCATCCGCTTACTAGCTGGCCTAAGGCCGGCATTAAGAGCGTCGACACGGATACCCTACGTGCGTAGCACGTCGGAGTACCCTTTTAGGACACAGAGAAAATCAGGAGAGGTCACAGAGAAATACAAAATACTCGGCATGGACTATTTGGATGGACGCACTCCATGCGATATATATCCACACAATATTTTTTGCAGGTTTTCTCCGTGCCTTAAAGGGGTACTCCACGCTTCGCGAGGGTATCTGTGTCCTCCGTGCCTTAAGGTGAAACACTCAAGGGAACACTTGGAGCTGAAGCTGCTGTGTTGGGTTTTGAAGTAGGACCTAGGCGGCGCTCTTAAGGCGTTCGGCGATGGCCAGCACGCGGTACATGGATCGCACGACCGGCAGCTCGATCAACTCGCCGTCCACGACGACCAGGCCGGTGCTGTCCTGCTCGAACGCGGCACAGACCTTGCGCGCCTTTTCGATGGCCTTCGCATCCGGCGTGAACGCGGCATGGATGATCGCGATCTGGTTCGGGTGGATCGACGCCTTGCCGGTGAAGCCGAGCCGCGCGCAGGCCGTGGCTTCCTGCCGCAGACCTTCCGCATCCTCGAGATTCAGGAAAGGGACATCGAGCAGATCGATGCCGGCCGACGCGGCCGCATGCACCAGCCGCGAACGCGCGTACAGCAAAGGCTCCCAGGATTTCTCGCAACGCAGGTCGGCGGACATGTCGACGGCGCCGAGGATGATCGAGTCGATGCGCGGAGACGATTTCGCTATCTCGATCGCCCGCTCCAGCCCCTGATTGGTTTCGATGATGACGCAGAAGCGGATCTGGCGCGCCGGCCCCGAAGACAGCAGCGTTTCGATCAACTGCACTTCTTCAGCCGACCGGACCTTCGGAATCATGATCGCCGGCGGCGGCGCGTCCGATTCGATGATAGCCGAGAGATCCTTCAGTCCGTCCGGCGTGGACAGGCCGTTGATGCGCACCATCTGCTCGACATGGGGATGGGTGTTCGTCTTGAACAACGGCAGCGTCAGCGCACGGCCTTCGTCCTTGCGGCTGCGCGCAACGGCATCTTCCATGTCGATGCAGACGATGTCCGCGCCGGAATCCAGTGCCTTGACGAAACGGTCCGGACGCAGGCCGGGCACGAACAACAGGCTTCTGCGGGGACGAACGGCATGATTGGATTGCAGCATGGAGCGTAGTCCGATTCTGACGAAAGACGGCATGCTAGCCTCACGCCGCCTTCAAAGGCAAAAAAATCTCAACGCAGAGGCGCAGAGGACGCAAAGGACGCAAAGGAATGCAAAATCAATGATGCAATGGTTCAAACCGGTACCATTGGCATGCATGGTCAATATTTCTCCGTGATTCACGATGCCCATTTCTTTCTTCCGGTTTCCTTTGCGACCTTTGTTGCTCTTCCTTTGCGACCTTAAGGTGAAACACTTACGGCTGAAGCTGTTGCGTCTACGCTCTTGAAGTAAACGCTTTCATATGCGGGTAACGGCAGCGTCGCGCCGTGTTGCGACGACGACGTAACGCAACGTCCCGCCGGGAACCGGGGTGTCGAACGGATAGCAGGTCACCAGGGTCAAGCGGTCGTCGCCCACGTCGAGCAGCACACGGATATCCTTGTTGCGCACGACTTCGATGCCCGAGACCACGTAACGCGCCACGCGGCCGCTGGCGGAATGCACCAGCAGCGTGTCTCCGGAGCGCAACTCGCGCAGAAAAGCGAAATGCGTATCGCGATGGCCGCTGACCACGGCGTTGCCCGGCTCGCCGGGCAAGGGAGTGCCGTCGACATGACCGGGACCGAAGGCCAGCGTGCGGCCGCTGGCACCGGCCAGCACCATCAGCGCAGCGCCCTGACGCGGCGCTTCGAGACGCGCAACCGGGTAGGTATCGGCCCACGGCCAGGGCTTCACGCTGACGCCGGTCGCGAGAGACCGGTCCCAGGCCGAAGCAATCAGCCGCTGCGCCATCCAGGCCTTGGCATGGATGTACGCCGCTTCGCCAGCCTGCCAGACGGACACGGAAACCAGTCCCAGAAAAAGCATCGTGTGCGTGCGCGATTTCATACCTTCCTCCGTGCGTAGACTGCCTTCCTGCGCGCATAGACGAGGACGGCCAGTGCGCCTGCCAGCAACGCCAGGATGAGATGCAATCCTGCCGACGTGGCGGTCTTCGGCAACGAACCGAACACGCCTTCATGGCTCCAGCCCTGCGGCAGATTGGCGGGCACCGCCTGCGCATCGAGTGCTTCTCCCTCGGGGCGCACCGGCGTCACGTCCACGGCGACGAGGCTGGTATAGCGCGTCACCAGGTGGTGTTTCAATGCAATGTCCACGACCGCCTCGCGAACCTTTTCCTTGTTGGCGCCGTCCTGCAGGGAATCGGTCAGCGATTCGATCTTGCGCCGCGCCCAGATCACGCCCATGCCCTTGCCGTCGTGCGCTTGTCCCAGGTCGAATTTCGAACTCCACGACTGTTCGCCTGACTGCCCGCGCACCACGACTTTGCCGCGCAACAATCCTTCGGCGCGCGCACTCAGCACCACCGGTTCGCCGAGATACAGATCGGGCAGTTTTTGCGGATAGCCCTCGGCGCTGACGCTGGCCGGCCATTCGACGACGATGTCGGACAGGACCGGGTGTTCGAGTTTGCCGAACAGCGCGCCCATCTTTTCACCGACCTCGGCGATGTCCCCGATGTAGGTGAAACTGCCGCGGCCAAGTTGCGCGGCCTTGGTCATGAAGTGGCTGTTCGGTGCGGATCCGATGCCCACCGTGAACAGCCTGCTGCGTCCGAGTTTTTTCTGGATCAGCTTGAACAGCTCGTCCTCGTTGCCGACGCTGCCGTCGGTCATGAACACCACCTGGCGCAGGAAACCCTCCTTCGCCGGCGCATCGAGCGCCGCCCGCAATGCCGGCGCCATTTCGGTGCCGCCGGTGGCGTGCAATTTGTCGACGTAGTGCCGTGCCGCCTCGAGATTCTTTTCGTTCGCTTCGCGCGGCGAGGCAAACAATGTGTCCGTCACCGAATTGAATTGAATGACGTTGAAGCGGTCTTCACGGGTGAGCTGCCGGAGGGCGAGATGCAATGCCTTCCTGGCCTGTTCGAGCGATGCACCCTGCATCGATCCGGACGTATCGATCACGTAGATCGCTTCGCGCGGCAGGCGCTTCTCGGTGGCCTGGCTGCCGACCGGCGGAAAAATCGTCAGCAACAAATGTGTTTCGCCCTCCTTGGTTTCGCGAAACAGGCTGCCGCGCGGTTGCGCTCCCGCGAGCGGGTGCCACACCAGTTCGAAATCCCGGTCGGCGGCAAACGGACCTACGCCCAAGGAAACTTCGTAGCGGTTGTCGTCCCGCTTCTCCACGGTGACCGCGTGATAGCGGCTCTTGACCTCGCCCACCGGAAAGCCGGCATCGAGTTCGACATGCAGCGTGACGGGGTTGCGCGGCTGCTCACCCTCCGCGACGACCGGCGGCGTGATGCGCGATGCATCCGGCACCTGGTCCGTATTCGCCGCCCAGCCGGAGCCCTTTGATGTGTCCAAGCGCGGCGCCTCCGATTGCGGCTTGCCCGGAATGTAGCGAGGCGCGACGACGGTCGGAAACCGCAGGCTGACGGCAGCGTCTTCATAACGCAGCGTCTGCTGGTATTCGATCTCCACGGTCAGCGTCTCGCCCGGTCCGAGGTTCGCCACGCTGCTGGTGAAGATGTTGGGACGTTCCTGTTCCACCAGCGACGCCCGGCTGCCCCGATCGCGCGCCGCCTCGTATTCGGCACGCGCCTGCGCGCGCTCGCGAATCTGGCCTTCGATTTGGCGATCGCCCACCTGCATGCGCAGCCGGTCCACTGCGGCGTTTTCCGGCAGCGGAAAGACGTAGACGCCCTCGATCCAGTCCGGCGAATCGTTCTTGAACTGCTGCGCGACGACGGCCCGTGCCACCATGCCGCTCACCGAGATTTTGACGTCGGTACTCAGGGCCGGAGAACGTATCAACCGGCCGGACGGGCGCACGCGCACCAGGAAACTGCCACTGGTTTGCTCGCCGGGCTTCTCGGTCGGCGGTCCGGCTGCCTGGTCTGGTTCGGCGGAGGCCAGCACCGGCGCGCCCGAGGCTTGCGCCGGCGGCGCGATCACGGTCAGCGACAATACGGTCAATGCCAGCAGGAGCGCGAAACCGGTTCCCGCCAGCACGGCTGCAATGACAATGCGCACGACATCGCGGGCCATTGAAAAAGCCGGCGTCTGCGGTCCCACCAAACTGCGATTCGAGAAAATTTTCATGTCCGCCTCCAGGAGAGCTTCAGTGCGATCTGCACGGAAGCCATTGAAGCGCCGGTGTGGGGCGGGACCCGGTCGGGGAAAGGGAAAGCTGCGGGCGAAATGTGGCAAAAAAATGGCATTTCGCCTGACCGCGCGCGGCGCAGCGGTGCTCGGGTATAGTTCTGCGCCAGAGACAAGGAGCATCAAAACAGGATGGCCAGGCGTATCGCCGTTATCGAAGACGACCCCGCGATCCGCGAGAACTACGCGGACGTGCTCCGCCGCCAGGGCTACGAAGTCGCTGCCTTCGCCAATCGTGCGGAAGCGCTCAAGGCGATGCGCATCCGCTTGCCGGACCTCGCGCTGATCGACATCGGGCTGGCGGACGAAATCGAGGGCGGGTTCGCGCTTTGCCGCGAGCTGCGCGCCATGTCATCGACGCTGCCGATCATTTTCCTGACGGCGCGCGATGGCGACCTCGACACCGTGTCCGGCCTGCGCATGGGCGCCGACGACTACCTGACCAAGGACATCAGCCTGCCGCATCTGCTGGCTCGCATCGCGGCGTTGTTCCGGCGCATCGAAGTCATGGGCGCGCCCCCGGCCGCCGAAGACGTGATCGAGCGCGGACGACTCAGGCTCAACCTCAAGCGCATGGAAGCGCACTGGGCGGAGCATCAGGTGGAACTCACGCTGACCGAATTCTGGATCGTGCATGCGCTCGCCAAATTCCCGGGCCACGTCAAGGATCGCGACGCGCTCATGCGCGAAGCAAGCCTGACGGTCGACGACAGCACCATCACGTCCCACATCAAGCGCATCCGCCGCAAGTTCGCCGCGCTCGATGCCGCCTTCGATTCGATCCAGAGCGTGTACGGCCTGGGTTACCGCTGGCATGGCGATCGCTGAGCAGCGCGGACCGGGATTGCGCGCCGGCTTGCGCCTGAAACTGTTTCTCGCGGCAAGCATCCTGCTGCTGATCCCGCTGCTCGGGTTTCTCTACGTGCGCGAGCTCGAACATTTGCTGCTCAAGGTGCAGGAACAAGGCGTCGTCGCCACCGCCCGAGCGGTGGGAACCGCGCTCAACGACCGGCCCAGCCTGTTTCTGAGCGGCGAGGTGTATCCCTTTGCACTGGCGCAGGGCAACGATCTGAGAATCGACAATCTTCCCGCGCCGATCGTCGTCGATGGCCTGACCGAAGACTGGGCCCGCCAATCGGTGACACCCCATTCGGTAGGAGCGGGCGCGGGCAATCCCGAGTCTCGTGCATTCGCTGCACGCTATCGCATCGGCCGGCACGGTAACGCCATCTACGCACTGTTCGAAGTGTCGGACGCCAGGGTCGTGCTGCGCGATCCTGAAAAGGATCCGTTGCAGGCAGCCGATCATCTGGAAGTGGCGGTGGTGACGCCGGACGACGAATTCCTGCGCTTCGCCATCGATGCGCGCGGCACAGGCAAGGCATCGGTTTATCTTTTGACGGCAGACGGCGAGCAGATTCCCGACACGCGCATCCAGGCCATGTTTCGCCTGGTGCCGGGCGGATACCTGATGGAACTGCGCCTGCCGCGCTCGCTGGTGGGACCGCGCCTCGGATTCACCGTCGCCAATGTCGATGATCCCGGATCGCCTGCCAGTTCGATCGGCACGTCCGATACCTCGAGCAAGCAGGGACTCGGTGCGGTGATCGTACCGTCTCCCGAAGTCAGCGAATTGGTGCGCAGGCTGGGACGCGCGCGCTCGCGCATCTGGGTGCTCGACGTCAACCATCGCGTCATCGCCCAGGCCGGCTCGCTGCGCGCGCCGCCCGCGCAAGTCGACCCCGACCAGGAACCGTTCACGCGCTTCTGGGAAGCCGCCGCCGACGTTCTGGTTCGACCGATCCTGCGGCTCGCGATGTCGGAACCGAATGAGGATTTCCAGGACATCGCGCCCGGCACCTACCGCCTGGAAGGACGCGAGATCGACGAAGCGCTCGCGGGGCAGACCGGCACGCGCCGCCGGCTCACGCCGGATTCACGCGCGGTCGTGCTTTCGGCCGCGCAGCCGGTTTGGCTGGAGGATAAAGTCGTCGGCGCTGTGCTGATCGAGGAAACGACCAACGACGTGCTGGCGCTGCGCAATCGCGCATTCGAAAAACTGTTCGCCGCCCTGCTCGTGGTCTATGTCGGCGGCACCGCCGCGCTCCTGATTTTTGCGACGCGCCTGTCGCTGCGCATCCGCCGCCTGCGGGATGAAACCGAAAATTCTATCGATCCCCACGGCCGCGTGCTGGGCACCGTCGGCGGCTCCGATGCCGGAGACGAACTCGGCGACCTGTCCCGCAGTTTCGCCGACATCCTGCGGCGGCTGCAGCAATACACCGGCTATCTCGAAACGCTGGCCGGCCGCCTGTCGCACGAATTGCGCACACCGGTCGCGGTGGTCCGATCTTCTCTCGATAATCTGAAACAGGTCGAGCTGCCCGACGAGGCACGCGTCTATCTTCACCGCGCGGAGGAAGGCCTGGGCCGGCTTACCACCATTTTCACGCGCATGAGCGAAGCGACGCGTCTGGAACAATCGCTTGCCTCGGTCGAGCGCGAACATTTCGACCTGGCCGAAGTCGTGCGGGGCTGCGTCGAGGGATACCGACTCGCGCATCGGGACCGCAACATCGTCTTCGACGCGGGGCCCGGTCCGTTCACGGTCTACGGCGCGCCCGACCTGGTTGCCCAGATGCTGGACAAGCTCGCCGCCAATGCGGTGGAGTTCAGTGCGCCGGACAGCACGATCCGGTTCGAGTTGCAACGCGAATACCCTACGGGCGAAACACGTCGGAGTACCCCTCTAGCGTGGAGTACCCTTTTAGCGTCGGGCGCGCGCCTGTCCGTGTTCAATGCAGGCCCGCCGCTGCCCGCCGACATGCAGGACCGGTTGTTCGAATCGATGATCTCGGTGCGCAACGAGCACACGCAGGCAGAACCGCATCTCGGCCTGGGCCTGTACATCGTGCGCCTGATCGCCGAATTTCACGGCGCTCGCGCAAGCGCACTCAATCGCGAAGACGGTTCGGGCGTGGTAATCCGCCTCGAATTCCCGCTCGCGGAACACGCAATGACCTGAATCTTTGCTGATGTAGCACGTTTGTGCTACATTGCAATTTTGCGTTGGAGTCCAAACATGTCCACGACCACGATCCGGCTACCGGAGGATCTGAAGGCTCGCGTTGCCGCCGCTGCTGAGCGTGCCGGAACTACGGCGCATAGCTTCATTCTGGAGGCGATCGCAGAGAAGGCGGATCAGGCAGAACGCCGCGCAGACTTTCGTGACGTTGCCGAAAAGCGCTATGCCGATCTCGTAGCTTCCGGTAAGACGATTTCCTGGGAAAAAATGCGCAGCTATCTTGAAGATCGAATCGCGGGGAAAACCGTCACGCGCCCGGTGGCTAAGAAGCTGGCTCGCTGAGGATGGCCAGGATTGAGTTGGCTCCTGAGATCCGGGACGACTTTGATCGCATCCTCGATCACCTCTCGGAGTACGCTATTGAGGAGGCGCCTGGCCGTGTCAGGGAAATCATTCAGGCTATAGACGTACTCCAACACAATCCGCTTATTGGAAGACCCGTATCCGCAGACATGAGGGAGTTGGTCATCGGACGCAGAGCCCGTGGCTACGTAGCTTTGTACCGCTACATCGAGCAGATCGACACGGTCTTCGTGCTCGCAATTCGCAGTCAGCGGGAGGCTGGCTACGGCAGAACTTAATTGCGCTGAAAGCGCCCATCGGCCGACAGTCGCAGACCGGCCGATTGCGGACATCGGGGCATTTGGAAACTGTAGGGACCCTGTTAGAACATTACGTGCCCCCTTTTTGTAGAAAGCCTCGGAGGACCTGCAGAGCCCCTATCACAAATAGGAGCGTTGCCAGATAGATTGGCCCCAGATGGCTCACCCAGTCATAGGAAAAGTGACCAAAGTAATGCATCGGCAGAGCAACGGCTAAGCCCGCCACGGGGGAAACTACGGCGGCCCACCACGCCCACCATTCTCCTTTGCGGACCCCCCACCAAGAGAGGGCTGCAACGGCGATGCCGGTGGCGGCAATGAAACCAGCAGTCGCAATGTGCAGATGATTAATGTAATAGACCACCGCAGGGTTAAGAGCGTTGAGCTGTTCCTTGGTTACGCCATTCAAGGTCTCTACGCCAAGCTCAAAACCAGTACTGGTAAAACTGCGGATAAAAAAGACTACGGCATACCCAATGAAAGCCAGAGCAGCAATCAACATCATGGTGGAACCGGTACGAACAGATGAATTGTCTTGTGCCATGTTGTCGCCTCCTCTCTGTTGTTACTTAAAATACACAGTGGAATAGAACTTGATTCTTTCGCCTGTCATTACAGCCATGCGCAGCGAAGTTTGAACTATACGCTGAAAATTTGGTTTTAAAACCTGCAGCGTCAATCGCAATATAGTTTGGGTGTCACCCATGAACAGACGGAAATGAATGTAATTCATTCGATTCAACGCCATCCAACATACAAAGTCCAAGATCGGCCAAGAGCGGAAGTTGAACGGCGCCAGACAAAGGTCCTTTCTCTGTACAAAATGGCCCCGATAGATGAAGGAAACATGACAAATGCCTTGCTATCTTGCATTGCCGCGTTATCCCAACAACTTGACCCTGTTATCCCAACAGCGCCTTGTTATCCTGCAGTGGTACAGGATAAATAAGAGTTATGCGGCACGAGACACCGCGATATAGCACCACTTTTCGCAGGTAGTCCAGCCGGAGGAAAACACGAATTGTGACCGACCAAATCCGCTTCGACGACGGGGCTGCCTACGAACGATACATGGGGAAGTGGAGCCAGCTTGCAGGTGAAACCTTCCTTGACTGGCTTGCTCCAAAATCAGGGTTGCGATGGCTCGACGTTGGCTGCGGCAACGGCGCCTTTACCGAAATGCTCGTCGAGCGGTGTGCACCAGTCTTAGTACAGGGGATAGACCCGTCTGAGGGGCAGCTCGCCTTTGCTCGCACACGACCCGCGTCGCGTGTCGCACAGTTTCGTCAGGGCGATGCAATGGCACAGCCTTTCCCCGACGACACGTTCGACGCGGCTGTCATGCCGCTGGTTATTTTCTTCGTTCCCGACCCGGCCAAGGGCGTTGCCGAAATGGCACGAGTGGTCTGCCCGGGTGGCGCCGTCACAGCCTACGCGTGGGACATGTTTGGCGGTGGTTTTCCTTACGAGGCGTTGCACCTTGAAATGCGTGGGCTGGGCGTTGCAGTTCCGGTACCGCCGAGCCCTGGCGCGTCTCGAATAGACGCAATGCGGGACTTGTGGACTGGCGCGGGTTTGGATGCCGTCGAAACGCGGGAGATCACCGTGCAACGGACATTCGCCGATTTCGACGACTACTGGACGACCATCCTCGGGGGGCCGAGCGTCGGTCCCAAGCTCGCAGCGATGGCATCCGAGGAACTCGCGCATCTCAAAGCGCGGATGCGCGCGCGCCTGCCGGGAGATGCCACTGGCCGTATCACCTATAGTGCCCGGGCTAACGCAGTAAAGGGTCGCGTACCAAATTAATTTGAAGGATAAATCTCTGTGTGACTTTGGAAACGTCGGTTTGCTCGTGAAGATTTTGAATTGGTGCAAAGTCGAAGCAATCCAATGCCGCATAACGCGAACGTTGAACGGCTGCTTTCCGAACCGGCGAACTTCCGCTACGGGTGCGAAGCGACGGTCGCGCTTCTAGAAAGCCGACAGTGGCGCTTGCCAAAACCGGACACTCGTCGTCAGTTCAAGTTGCGACTGCTAAAGTTAAATTTCGCTAACCGGTCATTTATCCCGATTTTCTTTTCCTCAGCGTCCTAAAAGGGTACTCCACGCTAGAAGGGTATTCCGACGTGCTATGCACGTAGGGTATTCGCGAGGGTATCCGCGTCCTTAAAGGGAAACACTCAAGGGAACACTCACATGCATCCGTAGGGGTGTGGGACTGAAGCTGCTGCGGTTGGTGCTGCTTTAATCTCAGACTCATTATTCCGCGATCACCATCGCCTCGGCACGGTCCGCCGCGCTGCGCGGCAGTTTCGGCCTGCCGATGAACAGCAGCAGCGGCAGCGCCGCGAGCGCGATCAGAGCAAACAAATAGAAATCGCCGGTAAAGCCGATGATCGCGGACTGCAAGCTGACTTCGCGTTCGAGCCGCGCCAGCGCCTGCGTCGTGGCCATGCTCCACCCTTCGTGTCCTTGCGCCTGCAACGCGCGGTTGAAAGGCGTGACGTGCTCGGCGAGTTGCGCATGCATCACGCTGCTGGTGCGCACGAACAAGGCCAGTGCGCCCGACACGCCGATGCTCGCACCGATGCTGCGCACCAGGCCGTAGACCGCGGTGGCCTCGGTGCGGCGATGCGGCTCCAGGGACGGAAACGCAATGACCTGGATCGGCACCAGGATGATGCCACCGCCGATGCCCTGCATGAAATTCGTCCACACCAACGGCCAAACGCCGACGTCGGCGGTCCAGGTCGACATCTCCCAGCTCGAGTAGGCAAGGCACAGCAGGCCGAACGCGATCAGCTTGCGCGGATCGATGCGCCCCGTGATGCGTCCGCCGACGATCATCGCGGCGAACAGACCGATGCCGCGCGGCGCCTGCAACAGACCGATCGCGTCGATCGGGTAGCCGCGCACCTGGTCGAGGAAGGAAGGCATCAGCACCATCGGCGGCGTGGTGACGAAACCATAGATGAACGCGAATACCAGGCCGAGGAAGAAATTGCGCTGCGCCAGCAGGCGCGGATCGAGGAAAGGCTGCTTGGCGGTCAGGCAGTGCACGTTGAACATGTAAAGGCCCAGCACCGCGAGACAGGCTTCGGTGATGATCTCCCAGGATTCGAACCAGTCGAGTTGCCCGCCGCGATCGAGCATCAGTTGCAATGACCCGATACCCAGAGACAGGCTCAGGAATCCGAACCAGTCGAGCCGGCGCTCGGGGTCGCGCTCCGTCTCGGGCAGGAAGGCCGCCGCACCCGCCAGCGCGAGCACGCCGAAGGGAACATTGATGTAGAAAATGTAACGCCAGCTCAGGTACTCGGTGACGTAACCGCCGAGCGTGGGCCCGACGAAAGAACCCATCACCGCGGCCATGCCCCACAGCGCCATGGCCTTGCCCTGCTCTTCCGGCGGATAGGTATCGAGGATGATGGCGTGCGACAACGGGATCAGGAAGGCACCGCCCAGCCCCTGCACGATGCGCGCGAAGACTTCCACCGCCAGCGAATTGGCGGCGCCGCACGCAACCGACGCGACCAGGAACACGGCGACCGCCCACATGAAGACGCGCTTGCGGCCGAAGCGCAGGCTCAACCATCCGGCAGCGGGAATGGAGAGCGCGGAGGCGACGATATAAGAGGTGATGACCCAGCCGATCTGATCCTGCGTCGCCGAGAACGTGCCCTGCATGTGCGGCAGCGCCACGGCGGCAATGGTCCAGTCCACCGAATACAAGAAACTCGCCAGCCCGACCGAGGCGGTGATCAGGGTCGGATGTTTCGACGGACCGGTCACGTTACCGGCGGATGCCTGCGATGACGGAAGACGGCACGAGGAAGCGCGGCAGCCAGCCGTTGTCGACGAGTTTCTGTACGACGCGTGGCAGCCCGCGCGGCCGGCCGGTGTCCACCGCCACGGTGACCGTCATGCCGGCGCGAAGCTGAGGTTTTCCGGGTGGCTGCTCGACCTTGATGCGCACTGGCACACGCTGCACGACTTTCACCCAGTTGCCGGTCGCGTTCTGCGGCGGCAGAACGGCGAATTCGGCGCCGGTGGCCGACGCGATGGCCTCGACGCTGGCCGGCCATTCCTGATCCGGATACGCGTCCGCTACCACCGTTGCGGGCTGACCGACCGTCATGTAGGTGAGCTGCGTTTCCTTGTAATTGGCCTCGATCCAGAGCGGCCCGCTTTCGATGAGGCTGAACATCGGCGCGCCCTTCTCCACGAATTCGCCGACCTGCAACTTCATGTTGCTCACCACACCCGCGAACGGCGCCTTGATGAGTGCGCGCGACAGGTCGAGCATGGCCGCGTCGTAGGCCGCGCGGGCCTCGGCATGACGCGGAAGGCGTTCGACCGGCATATCCGGATTGCCCGACAGTTCCGCTATCACGCGGTTGGTCTTTTCGCGAATGCTGTCGAGCCGGCGCTTGGCTGCCTCGACGTTGTGGCGCGCTTCGTCGTAGGTATCGCCGCGGGTCATGCCTTTTTCCTTGAGGTACTCCTGGCGCGCGAGCTGCTTCTCGAGAAAGTCGATGCGACTGCGGGCCTCTGCCGCGTCCTGCAGCGTGACGCGGTATTCGGCACGCAGCGACTGCACATTGGTTCGCACCACGTCCATCTGCGCACGCGCGCCCGCCACGGCGATCTGATAGGGCACGGGGTCGAGCCGGAACAGCAAGGCCCCGGCCTCGACCGGCTGGTTGTCGCGCGCCACGACTTCGATCACGCGGCCGGTCACCGCCGCGCTGATCGGAACGATGTTCGCCTTGACGTAGGCATTGTCGGTCTCGACCTCCTGCCCGCCGGTGGAATAAACATAGAGACCGGCCACGACCGCGACCAGCGGCACGACGACCAGCAGCAGGATGCGCACTGCGCGATGCACGACGATCACTGCTTTGTTGGCTGCTTCGGACATGTCAGCGCTTGCGCTTCTTGGCGCCGTTGCCGTTCGCGCCGTTGTCCTGTTTGGACAAGTTGCCCTTGATAGCGAGCAGCGTGTCGACGAACTGCTCTTGCTGCGAGGCCGAAAGTCCGGACAAGGCGTCGCGCCGGACTTCGGCTGCGGCCGCGCGCATGGTCTTGATCGCGGGTTCGACTTCGTCGGTCAGGAACACGCGCTTGGCGCGGCGGTCGCCGGCATGACCCTCGCGGCGCACCCAGCCCTTCTGTTCCATGCGGTCGAGCAGCCGGCCCAGCGTCGCCTTCTTCACTTCGAGGATGTCGGCCAGTTCGGACTGGGTCACGCCGTCATTGCGGAACAAGTGGTTCAGCACCCACCACTGCGAGCGCGTCAGGCCGAGCGACTTCACGCGCCGGTCGAAAGTGGTGCGCATCAGCCGGGCGACATCGTTCAGGATGAAGCCGAAATTGCGGGACAGGTCTTCGCGAAACATGATGCGGATTCTACCTCAAAATGGTAGCCTGGCTTACTATATGCCAGGCTATCATCTCGACCCGGGCGGCTGCTAGAATCGGCGTCACGTCAGGGAGGAAGGACCACAAGATGAAAATAACAGCCGTCGAAACCATCAACCTCGCGGAATTCCCGAATGTACTGTGGGTGCACATCCACACCGACGAAGGCATCGTCGGCCTCGGCGAAACCTTCTATGCGGTCGCCCCGGTCGCGGAACATATCCATCAGACCTGCGCGGCCTACCTGCTCGGCAAGAATCCGCTTGAGATCGACAAGCACAGCCGGCAGTTCCTGAACACCTATCTGGGTTTCAACAGCGTCGGCGTCGAAATGCGCGCGGCCTCGGCGATCGACATCGCGCTATGGGATCTGTTCGGCCAGGTGACCGGGCAGCCGATCTACCAGTTGCTCGGCGGCGCCTCGCGCGACAAGGTGCGGGTGTACAACACCTGCGCCGGTTACCAGTACGTGCGCGCCAAGCCGACGCAAGGCACCGCGAACTTCGGCCTGCCGGCGAAAGTCGACAAGAAGAACCGGCCTTACGAAGATCTGATGGCGTTCAAGACCGATGCCGGCGAACTGGCGAAGTCGCTGCTGGAGATGAACATCACCGGCATGAAGATCTGGCCGTTCGACGAAGCCGCGGAAGCTTCCAACGGCAGCTACATCTCGAATGCCGACCTGAAGAAGGCCATGCGCCCGTTCGAGCAGATCCGCAAGGCCGTCGGCGACAAGATGGACATCCACGTCGAATTCCATTCGATGTGGAATCTCCCCGCCGCGATCCGCATCGCGGAAGCGTTGGAGCAGTTCGATCCGTTCTGGTACGAAGACCCGATCAAGATGAACAACATCGATGCCGTTGCCGATTATGCGCACCGCACCAACGTCTGGGTCACTGCGTCGGAAACGCTCGGCACGCGCTGGGGCTTCCGCGAGATGTTCGAAAAGCAGGCCGTCTCGGTGTGCATGCTGGACGTCGGCTGGACCGGCGGCTTGTCGGAGGCCAAGAAAATCGCCACCATGGCGGAAGCCTATCAACTGCCGGTCGCACCGCACGACTGCACCGGCCCGATCCTGCTGACCGCGTCGGTGCACCTGTCGCTGAACTGCTCGAATACGCTGGTGCAGGAAATGGTGCGGGCGTTCTACTATGACTGGTACGGCAAGCTGGTGACCGAACTGCCGCCGGTGAAGAACGGCTGCATTACCGCGCCCAAGGGACCAGGGCTCGGAACCAAGTTGCAGCCGTCCGTGCTCAAGCGCAAGGATGTCACGCGACGGATTTCGAAATTGGGCAAATAATTTCAAGGCAAACCGGAATTTTTACCACGAAGACACGAAGAAAACCCTTTGGAGTGGAACGACCGAAGCATCATATGGACTTCATATTTTCATTCCTCCTCGCCCTTCTTTGTGTCTTCGTGCCTTCGTGGTGCTCATTAAATCCAGTATGTATATTGAGGTTGTGAACATGGTCGACACAAAAACCGATTCGCGAGTCCTGGTACTCGCCCCCGGTGACAACGTCGCGATTGCGAAATCGGACATCCCGGCGGGCACAACGTTGCAGGTCATGGGCGTCACGGTGACCGTCAAGGCCGCGATGGAAGTTGGCCACAAGTTCGCGTTCAAGAAAGTCGCAAAGGGCGAGCGCATCACGAAATACGGCGCGCCGATCGGTGTGGCGACGCAGGACATCCTGCCGGGCGATTCGATGCACATCCACAACCTCACCAGCGACTACATCCCGACCTACACCCTCGACGAGGGCCACCAGTTCTTCAAGGAGCACTGATCATGATCAATGCCTATCTCCGGGCCGACGGCCGCAAGGGTATCCGCAACACCATCGTCGTTGCCTATCTGGTCGAGTGCGCGCATCACGTCTCGCGCGAGATCTACTACCCGTTCCGCGAACAGGGCGCGCACCTGATCGGCTTCCCGGGCTGCTTCCCGAACGTCTATTCGCACAAGATGATGGAGCAGCTGTGCACGCATCCGAACGTCGGCGGCGCGCTGCTGGTTTCGCTGGGCTGCGAAGGTTTCAACAAGGGCAAGCTGCAGGAGACCGTGCGCAAATCCGGGCACCCGGTGAAACTGATCGAAATCCAGAGCACCGGCGGCACGCGCAAGACCATCGCCGAAGGCAAGGCGTGGATCGAGCAGACGTTGAAGCAACTCGAAAGCACGCCGCGCACGAACATGACGCTCGACGAACTGATCGTCGGCACGATCTGCGGCGGCTCGGATGCGACCAGCGGGTTGACCGCGAATCCGGCGATGGGTCGCGCTTTCGATTTCCTGGTCGAGCAGAACGCTACTTGCATATTCGAAGAGACCGGCGAACTCATCGGCATGGAGCACTGGATGGCGAAGCGTGCGGAGAATCCGGCGCTCGGCGAAGAAATCGTCAAGACCGTCGCGAAGGCCGCGAAGTATTACGCGACCTACGGCCATGCCAGCATCGGGCCGGGCAACGCCGATGGTGGCCTGACCACCATCGAGGAAAAGTCCCTCGGCGCTTACGCCAAGTCAGGCCAGTCCGTAATCTCCGGCATCATCAAGCCGGGCGACGTGCCGATGCGCGGCGGACTGTATCTGCTCGACGTCGTGCCGGACGGCGAACCACTGTTCGGTTTTCCCAACATCAGCGACAACGCCGAGATCGCGGAACTCATGGCCTGCGGCAGTCACCTGAGTCTGTTCTCCACCGGCCGCGGCTCGGTAGTCGGCTCCGCGATCGCGCCAGTCATCAAGGTCTGCGCCAACCCGCATACCTACAAGCGCATGTCCGACGACATGGACGTCGATGCCGGCCGCATCCTCGAAGGCCGCGCCACGCTCGACGAAGTCGGCCGCGAGATCTACGACCTGATCTTGAGAGTCTGCAACGGCGAACAGACCAAGTCCGAAATGCTCGGGCATCAGGAATTCATTCTGACCTACAAGAGCTTCGAACCCATCGGCCCGGCTTGTTTTCCTTCGGCTGCCTAAACCTCTACACCCATCGCAAAGGGCGCAGATACCCTCGCGAATACCCTACGTGCATAGCACGTCGGGGTACCCTTCTAGCGTGGAGTACCCTTTTAGGGCGCAAAGGACGCAGAGGACTTCTGGGTTAACGGGTTATGCCGCAGTTCTGGGTAGTGTCCTAATTTAGTTGGGAGCTTAAACGATGAAGTTACTCGTAACGTTTTCAGCCTACATATGTATGCTCCTCATATCAGCTAGCGCTTTTGCCGCAGATAACGCAATGACCGCTAGTGACCTTCAACAGATTTGCCTCGGCTCTAATGCAGAAAGCAAAGCCGCATGCCGATTCTATGTCCTGGGAATTACCCAAGGGATTGACTTGGGGATGAACATCGCCGACGGAAAAACCCAAAGCGGTCGTCCCTGTGTTCCGGAAAATATTTCCGGCGCAGCCTTGGAGTTAGCGGTCAAAATGAAAATGGGGCAGGATTTGATGGTGTTTCCCGATGACCGTAAGCTGGACGCATCCGGGTTCGTCGGCGCCATAATCGTTGAGACTTTCCCATGTTGGAAACCAAATTAGGGCATCACCCAGTTCTGAGACAACTTGACATGCTGGCGCCCGTCTTGCATCCGCGGCATGACAACGCGTTCGAAACCGGACGCTCGCAAGCGCGGCTGCGCACGCTTGCTCTCGCCGTTTAACGCGAACGTTATACGCCATGACTAGGTAACGGAAACGATCCATGATCTATGCCGATCAATGGAAGGCGCTATCGAGTCGCATCCTCGGTTTAATGCAAGCCGGACAGCTTCACGCGCAGTTTCTTGCTGTTCGGTCGAGCGATACCTACTCTAGGGCAAAGCGTCTCCGTGAACATTGCATCGCTGTTCTCTTGGCCATACGTCAGTTCCGAGATCAATTCCAGCATTCACTCCCTCCGAATGCCTTAGCTTCTATCGATGAGTTCGTACGGAACGCGGATGAGTTGACTCGGGACGCGAACGGCAGCCCGGACGCATTCCAGGAGCGCGTGTGGGCGGCATTGGTCGTGCTCGCCGCCTTTGAGACGGAAATATCATTTCTCCTGTCTGACGCACAAGAGTCCATCCGCGCTCGCTCGGAGCGAGCGTTCGCGCATCTCCAGCGCTTGATAGTTGTCGATTCGACATTTCGAGAGAAATGGCAAGCCGCATTTGAGGAGGGTGAGGTTGCCTGCGAGAAACTCGGCGCTGTGCACCTCTTGCTCCACGGCATTTGGGCATTTAAGGTCGACGCAGTCGGCGCGCGTACAGACCTCGTGTTTCAAGAGCCTGCGGGCAATCTTGCCAACGAGCAACGATACGTTGATGGGTTCGTACTTACGGAATGGAAGAGAGCGAGCCCCGCCGACGATCCAAGGTCACGCTTTGAGCTAGCGCGTTTGCAAGCGGGCCGTTACGCGCAAGGGGCGCTCGCCGGAACGGAGCTAACCGCCTATCGATATGCGATTGTTGTCTCACGCCAGCAGATCTCGATACCTGACGATGTAAAAGAAGGCGAAGTGGCGTACCGGCACATTAACATTGCGGTAGATCCACGTTCGCCATCGCGATCGTGATTTGAAGTAGGTAATGGGCTGAATTCCATATCCAAGTGCACCAGATAAACCAGGCACGAGCAAGACTATTTCAATCCATTCAACGTCGAGCCAACAATGCGTCTTAAGCGCACCCCTCCGTACCCCTCCTCGCTCAGATTCATAGCTCAATTGGAATTGACTGCCCGCAGTGGCGCTTTGGGACTACGATGATGCGGACGCAGACTTTGGCGAGATGCTTCAACGCCGGGGTGGCGTCCGGGAAGGTTCGGAGAAAACCATCATTGGGAGGATTGACCATGAGCAAGTCAGCCTTGAGCGGATTCTTTTTTGCGGTGTTAGTCGCATTTGTCCCGACATCCGCAACCGCGGACACCGCGGACGATATCGAGCGGCTGGAGCAGCAGCGGGGTCAAGCCATTCTGAATGCCGACATGCCAACGCTCTACGCGATCTACGCCGACGACTTCTTCTACAACCGTGCCCGCGGGGACTCATTGACCAGATCGGAATACCTGCCGATGTATGCGTTAGGCGAACTGAAGGTCAACAAAGCGGTGGGTGAAGGCAGGGATATCCGCGTCTACGGCGATACGGCACTCGTGAGCGGCATCGTGCATGTCGACGCTACGATCAAAGGAGAGAACAGGAATCTTCATCTGCGCTACTTGAATGTGTGGGTCAAGCGGGGAAGCGGCTGGGTGCTGGTCGCGCGCCAGGCGACGAATCTCCCTGCGCAGAACTGAAGCCGCACCGGTCACGGGGTGGGGCGGACCCCACTCCTAATGCCACACCATCGCGCGATGCGACGGCGCAGCAAGCCGGGAAGGAATGAATGCGCAAGAGGTGGATGATCTACGGCGCGAACGGCTACACCGGCAAGCTCGCCGCACGCCTTGCAAAAGATCTCAATCTCGATCCGATCCTTGCCGGCCGCCACGCCGAATCCGTCCGGGCGCTTGCCGGCGAACTTGGCTACGAATCGCGCATCTTCGATCTCGCCGATCCGGCGAAGGTCGCAGCGAACCTCGAAGGCGTCGCAGCGGTCCTGCACTGCGCGGGCCCGTTCTCCGCAACCAGCGGGCAGATGCTCGCCGGGTGCCTGCGCGCCGGGACACATTATCTCGACATCACCGGCGAAATCGCGGTGTTCGAGGACATCCACTCGCGCAATCAGGAAATCAGGGACGCCGGTATCGCTGCTATTCCCGGCGTCGGCTTCGACGTGGTTCCCACGGATTGCCTGGCGGCCATGCTGAAACGCGAGCTGCCGTCGGCGACCCATCTCAAGATCGCGTTCAAGTCGCGTTACGGCAAGCTCAGTCCCGGCACTGCCAAGACCATGGTCGAAGGGTTGCCCGAGGGTGGCAGAATCCGCAAGGACGGCAGGATCGTGAAGGTTCCCGCCGCGTACAAGGTCGAGACCATCCGATTCACGGAGGATCAATCGTCAACCGCAGTCACCATTCCGTGGGGCGACGTCGCCACCGCGTACTATTCGACCGGGATTCCCAACATCGAAGTCTTCGTAGGCGTGCCGGAAAAGCAGATCAAGAGAATCAAAATGCCTGCCTTCATGCGCTGGATCCTCGGGCTCGCGCCCGTGCAGGTGTTCATGAAGGCGCAGATTGCCAGGCGCGTCAAAGGCCCGACCGACGAGCAGCGCGCCCGCGACGAGATGGTTATCTACGGCGAAGCCTGGGATGACGCCGGAAACAAGGTCGCGATGCGCCTGCGCACGCGCGAAGGCTACACGCTGACCGCCGAATCGGGCGTCAAGGCCACTCAGAAAGTCATGGATGGCCGCCTTGCGCCGGGTGCATACACGCCGTCGATGGCGTTCGGAGCAGACTACGTGCTGGGTCTCGAGGGCACCAAGCTCAGCCGCGTCAAATTGTAACGATAACGAGGTCGGACCTCCGCAACGTTTTGATCCAGTGACATAAGACCGTAAAACAGGGTCTTCCCAGGCGCTTAGCGGGGCCATTTTGAACCAGGAATGCACGCTTCAAGGAGAGAAGCGATGCCTCGCGCCAACCACCACTTTAGTTCCGGCATAACGCGCGGCGCGCTATCTCACCGACGATGCGGCGGTCGCAGAGTACATGACCGCGGTCCTGGAAACCGAAGATCCCGACCTTCTGCTGGCACTTGGCGATGTGGCACGTGCACGAGGCATGGCGCAGGTAGCGAAGGACGCGGGCCTCGGACGCGAGAGTCTTTACAAGGCACTCGCCCCCGGAGCGAAACCACGCTTCGACACGGTACTGAAAGTGGCACGTGCACTTGGCGTTCGACTCACTGCCCAGGTTCTGTGAATGTACATGATCCGCAGTAACCGGGGCGGGTCCACGCGATAGGTTCCATGCCGTCACAGTGCCGGAACAATTCCGACAGACCTTCGATTACTGCAGAGGGCCTCTCCCGATCTTCGCTTTTCTTGTAGGAATTAGCTTGTAGGACGCACAGCGGCTAGCGCGAGATTCAACAACCACCCAAGCGCTACACCGTGATCGACCTGCAGCAGTTCAGCGCATTGTGCGGATTTTCGAAAGTGGAGAACTTGCAGCGGGCTCATCGTCAATGGATAGAACAAGCGCTTGCCGAGGAGACGGCAGCCAAGAAGCGCTTACGGAAGTCGGGCGGGCCACTGACCCAAGGACGGCTTGCATGCACGAATTCGGGCGCCCACAATGCGGCCAGTAGTCGAACGGGGCGTACTCGCGGATTGTGTCGTCGCGGCGTATCTCCGGGGTCAAGCACGGTTTCATCGGTCGCTCGGGCCAGGGTACTCGGCGCGGTATGGGCCATCGGGTTAGTTCGCCCGTATTTGAGCAGGGGCATCGATGCGACGCATCCCCGCCTTGATTCGATCGCGTTGCACGGCCACTCCCGATGCCTGCAGCCAAAAGGAGAAATCAATGCTCGAATGCGTGCGTTGCGCCGTGATCGTTTCTTCGTCGCCCGAGTGCCAGGCCTGTTCCTGGCGATCGTCATCGCCGAGTTCCTCTACAAGTTCCACAGCTTCGCGCTCGAGAGCTTCGCGTTTCTCGCGATCTGGCTGGTGATCGACATCTTATGCGACCGGCTCTTCGGCAAGCGAAGTAGCGCGTCGACTAAGCACCGATTTCGGTTCCTTTCTCGGAGTTCAGTTTGCTGGCGAAGAAGGAGTGGCTATGAAAGAGTCTGTTTTTCAACTGCTTTCAACGCTGGCGGCCGTCTGTTTCTGCGCTGGTTGCGCTGAAGCTCCGTCCCCGGTCGATGCGTCGTCTGCAGCCCGGGATCCTGGGGTGCGCGGCGGAGCCGCGGGCGCCGGCGCGCCCATCGCGGGACTGACCGAGACCGAGCTCGCGTTTTTCAACGCCGGCACGGACGAGTTCACGGAAGAGGAAGAGGTCGGCGACGGCCTGGGACCGACGATGAACCTTGGCAGCTGCAGCGGTTGCCATCTGCAGCCGGCAGTCGGTGGGACGAGCCCGCCGGTGAATCCTCAGGTTGCGTTCGCCAAGTTGAACGGCGCGGCCAACAGCGTTCCGTCATTCATCACCGCAAACGGGCCGGTGCGCGAGGCGAGGTTCGTGAGGAACCCTGACGGAACGCCGGACGGCGGCGTCCACGATCTATTCACCATTGCCGGTCGGGCAAACGCGCCGGGATGTGTGCTCGCGCAGCCGGACTTCGAGAAGGAGCTCGCGCGCCGCAACGTGATCTTCCGGATTCCCACTCCGGTGTTTGGCGCAGGCCTGGTCGAGCAGATCCCGGACAATGTGATCCTTGCAAACCAGGCCGACGATGCCCCCAAGAAGAGAGCGCTCAAGATTTTCGGCCGGCCCAATATGATCCTCGCCGGCCATACGATCTCCGGTCAGGCGAACAACAACGGCAATGACGGCACGGTCGCCCGGTTCGGATGGAAGGCCCAGAACAAATCTCTCCTGCTGTTCTCCGGCGAGGCGTACAACGTCGAAATGGGTATCAGCAACGAGCTCTTTCAAACCGAGCGGGATGAAACCCCGACTTGCCAGTTTGCGACCGTTCCCAACACCGTCACCGACACCGCCAGCGCGACGCCTGTTGACGCCGTCAGTCCGATCGAAAAGTTTGCCTTCTTGATGCGTTTCCTGGCGCCGCCGGCGCCTTCGCCCGATACGCCGGGAGGGGTCGATTCAATCGCAAGAGGCCGAAACCTGTTCGGCGATACCGGGTGCGCGCTTTGCCATACGCCGACGCTCAACACCGGCAATGCCGCGGTCGCCGCACTACGCAACCAGGCCGTGAATCTCTTTTCCGACCTCCTGGTCCACGACATGGGCCCGGGGCTGGCCGATGGGGTCACTCAGGGACAGGCGGGCCCCAGAGAGTTTCGGACCGCCCCGCTGTGGGGGCTGGGACAACGGCTTTTCTTCCTGCATGATGGACGAACGTCGGATCTGTTGGAGGCGATTCGGGCGCACAAGAGCGGGAGCGTCTTTGCCGGTGACGCCTCTGAAGCGAACGCAGTGATCAGGAGCTTCAATCACCTCCGGGAGAACCAGAAGCAGGACGTTCTCAACTTTCTGCGTTCCCTGTAGCCGAGGGGTGACACACGAACCCTGCTGTTTTGGACGAGGCTTCAGGATGATGCTTCCCCGCTCACCTGTGAATCTCTGCGATCAAGCGCTTTTCATCATCAGGCCGAAAAATACGTAGCAGATAACCGCGCCGACGACACACATCGACAGGCCCCAGGCCAGCATCTGGTTGAACAACTGCCTGCGATCCACATCGGGTGCGGCGTTGGCGATGCACAGCGCGCCCAGCGTGGAAAGCGGTGAAATGTCGACAAGGTGCGCACCGACGTTGATCGAGGAGGCGATGGCCAGCGCATTGCCGCCGCCCAGCTTCTCGATCAGCCCCGGAATGGTCGGCAGGAAAGCAGGCAGGACCACACCCGAAGAACTGCTGTAAACCGAAATCACGCCGGTGACGAGCGCGATGACACCGGTAATGCTTCGCTGCGTGGACAGCGACGACAGCATCGACGTCAGCAATTCCATCCCGCCGGTCTTTTCCGCAACGCCGATCAGCACTGTCACGCCGCAGACCATGAGCACGACGCTCCAGGGGATCGCCTTGAGCGCTTCCTTTTCATCGGCAGCCCTGGCAAGCGACAGCACTGCAACGCCGGTGAATGCACCGATCGTGATATCCAGATGGAAGACCAGCACCGAGAGGATCAACGCCGCGATCACTACCAGCGTAAGTTTTTGCTGCCCGGTGAACGGCACCACGTTGTCACCAATATGCTGCACGGCCTCCGCCGTGTTTCCGGTCGCCAGCAGTCGGATGCCGCCGAACATGAAATAGCCGGCGAACCCGACCAACGATCGCGCAACCAGCAGACTGATGTAGTTGGTCCACTGCGCGCCTTCCAGTCCTATTTTGGTCATCAGTCCGTTGGCGATGATCCCCCTCGGTGCAAACGGCGACAGCGCGCCGGCATTGGCGCCGCTGCACACCATGATCGCCATCGCGAACGCGGGGCACCCCCGCCCGCCCCGCGGCAATCATCGCCAGGGGCGCCAGCAGCGCGACGGCGGCAATGTTGCCCGGCCCGATCGACGCGAAACCCGAAGCCAGGAAGAAAAACACGATCGGAATCGCGCCGGCCCGGCCCTGCACCAGCCCGACCGCGACTGCCGACATGCGTTCGAGCGTGCCGTTGACGCGCGCCTGCGAGAAGAACAGCGTGACGCCGATCAGCGTCAGGAAAAGTCCGGCCGGAAATCCCGCCAACACAGCCGGCAGTTTCATCCCGCCAAGTACGACGCCGACCAGACACGCGAACGCGATCGAAAGCACGCCGAGGTTCACCGGCAGAAAACTGCCCACCGCGACCACGACGAACAGCGCGAACAAAGAAATGACGGCAAGACTCATTTTGTTTTTTCCGGCCTTGTATGCCGGCTCCCCGACGCCGATGGTAGACTTTCGGCAGCCATCCATCCACTCCAGCGCGCCGGTTCGTGGCATACCGGGTCACGACAGGCATCTCCGACGCTGCCTTCGACGCAATGACACAAAGGGGGATCTACGATGAAACGCACGTCGCTTGCCCTGGCAATTTGTGTCTTTCTCCACCTCGTACTGGGCTCTCCCGCCTCGGAGGCCCAGCAGCCCAGGAAACTGCCGGAGATTGGTTTCCTCGACCCGAGCGCCCCGTCCTCTCCCTACTTCGAGGGATTCAAAGAAGGGTTACGCGAGCTGGGATATGTCGAGGGAGTGACGATCGTTCTGGTGCCACAGTTCGCCGATGGGAAATCAGACCGCCTCCCCAACCTGGCAATCGAACTCGTCCGGCGCAACGTCGACGTGATCGTCACCGTTGGCGGGGCAGCTACTGCGGCGGCAAGGAACGCCACCCAGCGGATCCCGATCGTGATGGGATACAGCGGCGACCCGGTCGCGGCCGGCTTCGTCGCAAGCATGGCGCATCCTGGCGGAAACATCACTGGCTTGAGCCTGCTTTCTTCCGAGTTAGCCGGGAAACGCCTCGAGTTGCTCAAAGCGGTCGTTCCGAAATTATCCCGGGTAGCGGTGCTCTCGAATCCCAATCATCCCGGCGAGCGCCTTGACTGGCAAGAGACCCAGACGGGGGCCCGGAAGCTGGACATCACGCCAGAGTATGTCGCTGTCAGAACTCCCGATGACTTTGACGAAGCTTTCCTCAAAATTACGCGCCTCAAAATTACCCGAAACCGTGTCGACGGTATCTTTGTCATTCCCGACGCGCTCACCCTGGGCCAACGAGGAAGGATCGCAGGGTTCGCTATCAAGGCTCGACTACCCACCATGGCCGCCTGGAGCGAATACACCAAAGCGGGCGCCCTGATGTCCTACGGACCTAATCTGCGTGAGGTATATCGTCGTGCCGCCGGGTTCGTTGACAGGATCATCAAAGGCGCCAACCCGGCGGAACTGCCCATAGAGCAGCCAACGCAGTTTGAACTGGCCATCAACCTGAACACAGCCAGGGAACTGGGGATCAGGATACCTCCCGACGTTCTGCTTCAGGCGCAAGAGGTAGTTCGATAGCCCCTGAATCGCACATGCTGATCAGCTATGCGCCCATGGTCTTCAGGATCATGCAGGGAACGTACGGAACAGCGGCATCGTGTTTTGCTGGCAGCACTCACGGCCCTGACTATTTTTCTCGCAACGCCTGTGGCGGCGGCGGACATTCCTGAATTCCGCGTCGATCCGTTCTGGCCGAAGCCGCTGCCGAACAAGTGGATCTTCGGGCAGATCGGCGGCATTGCGACCGATCGGCATGACCATGTCTGGGTCTATCAGCGGCCGCGGACACTGACTGATGACGAAAAAGGCGCTGCGGTCGATCCGCCGACATCGAAGTGCTGCAAGCCCGCGCCTCCGGTTCTGGAGTTCGATGCTGAGTGGGGCAATGCGGGTCAGGCTTGGTATGCTGTATAAATAATGCAATATTCCAAGCTTGGACCACTATTCCTCATCGTCACTCACCGAGACCGCCACGGACCCCATGAGCCACACCCCCGTCGGAGACTTATCCTACGCCTCCGACAGGACACCGTCAGCCGCATGATTTCGATGGTAGACCCCTTTACGTGTTACGTGCGCTGTAGTGTCTGAGCGTCGTCAGGCAGCCGTAGCGGGGGTCAGGTTCCGGACGAACTGGTCGATGGATTTTCCCCAGGAAAATTGCTCTGCGTAATGCCGTGCCTTCTCACGGGGAATATCCAGCGCCTGGATGCAGGCGGTCGCGAGATCGTCGTGCAATATGCCGGCACCGCTTTCGCCGATGACGTCCACCGGCCCGAGCACCGGGAATGCGGCGACCGGCGTGCCGCAGGCCAGCGATTCGAGCATCACCAGCCCGAAGGTGTCGGTCAGGCTGGGGAAGACGAACACGTCGGCGGCGCGGTAGTAGCGCGCCAGTTCCGCGGCGGTCATGATGCCGGCGAAGTGCACATGCGGATAGCGGCGCTGCAGGCGTGCCCGCATCGGGCCTTCTCCCACCACCCACTTGGTGCCGGGCAGGTCCAGCTTCAGGAAGGCCTCGATGTTTTTTTCGACCGCAACGCGCCCCACGTAAAGGAAAATGGGACGCCGATTCACCAGTGCATCGCGCGCGCCCGGGGAGAACGTCTGCGTATCCACGCCCCGCGTCCAGGCTACGGTGTTGGTGAAGCCACGGGCTTCCAGGTCGCGCCGCACGCTCGGCGTGGGGACCATCAGCGCGCGCGAGGGCGCATGAAAGTTGCGCAGCCATCGGTATGTCAGATCGACCGGGATGCGAATGCGGGCGTGGACATATTCCGCAAAACGGGTGTGGAAGGCGGAGGTGAACGCGATGTTCCGTTTCAGGCAATAGCGCCGCGCGGCCAGTCCGAGCGGGCCTTCGGTGGCGATGTGCAGGGCATCCGGCGCAAAGGCCTCGATCTCCCGGCTGAGGCCGGCATAGGGTAGCAGGCTCAGGCGGATTTCCGGATAGGTCGGGCAGGGAATCGATTTGAACAGTTGCGGAGTGACAAAACGGGTTTCGTGTCCGAGCTGGTTCAGTCCCTCGCTGATCTTGGCCAGCGTGGTGACCACGCCGTTGACCTGGGGCGACCAGGCGTCCGTGACGATCATGACTTTCATGCGAGAGATTCCTCCTCGTGTTCGATGGATGGGGTAAATGGGGCGGGCAGCAGGCGGCGCTGCCATTCGACGATCTTCAGTTCGCCTTCGAAGGTTTCCACCAGGGCGGAAAGGCTCTCCACCCAGTCGCCGTCGTTGCAGTAGACGACGCCGTCGATGGTCTTGATCTGCGGCTTGTGGATGTGGCCGCACACCACGCCATGGAAACCCCGGTTGCGCGCCTCGCGGACAACCGCGTTTTCGAAGGCCGTCATGAAGTTCACGGCGTTCTTGGCCTTGTGCTTCAGGTATTGGGAAAGCGACCAGTAGCCGAACCCGAGTTTGGCGCGGATGTGATTGAACCAGCGGTTCAGTTCCAGGATGAGCGTGTAAAGCTGGTCGCCGAGCAGCGCCAGCCATTTCGCCTGCTGGACGACCGCGTCGTAGAGATCGCCGTGCACCACCAGGAATTGACGGCCGTCGGCCAGGGTATGCACCGCCTCGTCGCAGATTTCTATGCCGCCGAATGCAAGCCCGAGGAACTGGCGCAGGACTTCGTCGTGGTTGCCCGCGATGTAGAGAACTTTCGTGCCCTTGCGCGCCTTGCGCAGGATTTTCTGCACCACGTCGTTGTGGGCCTGCGTCCAGTACCAGCCGCGCTTCAGTTGCCAGCCGTCGATGATGTCGCCGACCAGGTAGAGATGATCGGACTCGTTGTGCCGCAGGAAGTCCAGCAGATAATCGGCCTGGCAGCCGGGTGTTCCCAGGTGGATGTCGGAGATCCAGATGGACCGGTATCGGTTCACCCGGGAGGCGGGGGCAGCGCCCTGATTCAGGACATGCGTCTCGTCGTCATGATGACGCGCATTGGATCACGCCGATATGACGCGAGTATTACAGCCAGCCGGCAGGCGTGATCAACAGCACGCCGAGGTTCACTGGCAGAATACTGCCCACCGCGACCACAACGTGCAAGGCCAACGAAGAAATGACTGCAAGACTCATTTTGTTTTTTCCGGCCTTGTGTGCCGGCTTTCGGACGCCGATGGTAGACTTTCGCCTGTCATCCATCCACTCCGGCGTTGCCGAATCGTGGCAAACCGGGTCGCGACAAACTCTGCGGCCCCGCTGGTCGCTTGATATGACTCAGAACATCGAGCCGGACCTGACGAACTCGCCAGGAAAATCCTGTCCCCGATTCCCAACGAGGGAGGAGCAATGAAACCAGTTCGCTACGCCGCGGCACTTGCGGCATTGTTCGTTTTACTCGCAACGCCTGTGGCGGCTGCGGACATTCCTGAATTCCGCGTCGATCCGTTCTGGCCGAAGCCGCTGCCGAACAAGTGGATCTTCGGGCAGATCGGCGGAATCGCGACCGATCGTCATGACCATGTCTGGGTCTATCAGCGGCCGCGCACGCTGACCGATGACGAGCGCGGCGCCGCGGTCGATCCGCCGACATCCAAGTGCTGCAAGCCCGCGCCGCCGGTGCTGGAGTTCGACGCGGAGGGGAATCTCGTGCAGGCCTGGGGCGGAGACGGAAGTGGCTACGACTGGCCGCGCACCGAGCACGGCATCTTCGTCGATGCGAACGATCATGTCTGGATCGCCGGCAACGACAAGGACAACGACGCCCAGGTGCTCGAATTCACGCGCGAGGGTAAGTTCGTCAAACAGATCGGCGAGGCGCGTCATACCGAAGGCAGCAACAGCACGCGCTATCTGGGCCGCCCGGCGCTCGCCGTCGTCGACGAAACGGCGCACGAGCTCTACGTGGCCGACGGTTATGGCAACAAGCGCATCGTGGTGTTCGACGCGCACACAGGCGAATACCGGCGCCACTGGGGTGCCTACGGTACCAAGCCCGACGACACCGATCCCGGCAAGTACGACCCCGGCGCGCCGCTTGCGAAACAGTTCCGCAATCCTGTGCATTGCGTTCGCATCTCACACGACGGACTGGTCTACGTCTGCGACCGGGTCAACAACCGCTTTCAGGTCTTCCGCAAGGACGGCAGCTTCGTGGCGGAGTATGTGCTGGACCCGAACACGCGCTTCGTCGGCTCGGTGTGGGACATTGCGTTATCGGTGGATCCGGAGCAAAAATATCTCTTCGTCGCCGACGGCACCAACAATGAGATCCATATCCTGCTTCGAAGCAATGGACAGGAAGTCGGCGCCTTCGGCCGGCAGGGCCGCTACGCCGGCGAATTCCACTGGGTGCATGCAATCGCGATCGATTCGCGCGGCAACATCTTTACCGGCGACGTCGACACGGGAAAACGCGTGCAGCGTTTCGAACGCGTCAAGTAACGAAACCAACCGAGGCCGCCATGTCCAGACCAATCGCGACGAAACGAACCGAGCCGCCCTTCCGTGCCGACCACGTCGGCAGCTTTCTGCGCCCGAAAGCGCTGCTCGACGCAAGGGAGCAGAACAAGAACGGCAGCCTGTCGCGCGCCGAATTGCGCAAGGTCGAAGACGCCGCGATCCGCGACATCGTGCGCTTCCAGGAAGACCTGGGTCTGAAGGGCGTCACCGACGGCGAGTTCCGGCGCACTTATTTCCACATCGATTTCCTGGAACAATTGCAGGGTGTGGAAACCAAAGGCGGCATCGCGGTAAGCTTTCGCAGCGCCGGCGGCGACGTCGATTTCTCGCCGCCGGTCATGCACGTCACCGGCCCGCTGCGCCACGTTCGCCCGATCCAGCTCGCCGACTTCGAATTCCTCAAGTCCGCGACGAAGCAGTTGCCGAAGGTCACCATCCCGTCGCCGACCATGCTGCATTTCCGCGGTGGCCGCGGTGCCATCAGCAAGGAGGCCTATCCGGAACTGGAACCGGCTTTCTACGACGACGTGGCGGGCTGCTATCGCGCCGAACTGAAAGCACTCGGCGACGCGGGCTGCCGCTATGTGCAGATGGACGACACCAACCTCGCCTATCTGTGCGATCCGAAAATGCGCGAAGGCGCGCGCCAGCGCGGCGACGATCCGGATGAATTGCCGCGCCGTTACGCCCGGCTGATCAATGCCGCCATTGCCGACCGGCCTGCGGACATGACCGTGTGCGTACATCTGTGCCGCGGCAACTTCCGCAGCGCGTGGGCGGCCGAAGGCGGCTACGAGCCGGTGGCTGAAGTGTTGTTCAACGAACTGGCCGTGGACGGTTATTTCCTGGAATACGACGACGTGCGTTCGGGAAGTTTTGCGCCGCTGCGTTTCGTGCCGAAAGGCAAGACCGTCGTGCTCGGGCTCATCAGCACCAAGGTCGGCGAACTGGAATCGAAGGATCAGCTCAAGCGGCGCATCGACGAGGCGTCCCGCCACGTCCCGATGGAACAGCTTTGCCTGTCGCCGCAGTGCGGTTTTTCCAGCACCGTGCACGGCAACGACATCGTACGCGAAAGCCAGGCCGCGAAGCTGCGCCTCGTGGTGGAGACCGCCCGGGAAGTCTGGGGCGACGCCTGAGCATCACGGCACGCCCGGCGACCCCGCCGGGCTGCCGGGCATGCTGGTCTACTTGCTATACTTGGCGATCAGGTCGTGCGCCGCCTTGAGCAACACCTTGCCGTCCGCGCCTTTGCTGTTCGCTTCCTGAACCCAGCCCTCCGTCACCGGCTGCACAACCTTCTTCCATTCCTCGATTTCTTCGTTCGAGATGACATTCATGATGCCGCCGGTCATCTTCTGCTTGTTGATGACCTCGACTTCCGCGAACAAGCGTCCGATCTGGGCCGACAGGCCGATGCCGCTGTTTGCGTCGATCACCTTCTTCAGGTCGGCGGGCAGGGATTCGTACTTTGCCTTGTTCATCGCGATGATGAACACCGAGTTGTAGATCATCGGCTGCGACGCTTCGGGTCCGCTGTGGTACTTGGTGAGCTCGTCGACCTTGAGCGCCGGCATCACCTCGTAGGGCAGGATCGTGCCGTCGATGACGCCCTTCTGCAACGCTTCCGGCACCTGCGGAACTGGCATACCGACCGGCGTGGCCCCTAGGGCCGCCAGCATCTTCGTCGTCTGGCGCGTCGGTGCACGCACCTTCATTCCGCGCAAGTCCGAACGATGCACGATCGGCTTCTTGATCATGTGGAAGACACCGCCCCCGTGCAGATGAAATGCGATTGGGTGCACGTCCTTGAATTCATCCGCGTCGTACTGTTGCACGTAATCCCACAGCGCCTTGCTGGCGGATTCGGCGTTGTTCATGCAGAACGGCAATTCGAAGACTTCCACCAGCGGGAAGCGGCCCGCGGAATAACCCACGACCGTCCAGATGACATCCACTACGCCATCCTTGACCTGATCGTAGAGCTGCGGCACGGAACCGCCGAGCTGCATCGACGGATAGATCTGGCACTTGATGCGGTCCTTCGATTCCAGCGCGAGCTTCGCGCACCAGGGTTCCAGCACTTTCTGGTGGGCCGTCGAAGTCGACGGCAGCGGATGGTGCACCTTCAATATGATTTCCTGCGCCTGGACAGAACAGGCGCACAGCAATGCCGCCGAACCCGCGAGCACTCGCAACCATTTCATTGTTGTTCTCCTCCGTTCAGAATCCGCGCCTGCGACCGGACGGCCGCGTCGGCATGCTGCAGTGCAGCCGGAACGCTTGTGCAAGCGCCGATGGTAAACTCCCCGCCACTTTCGCTCCAATACCCACAACGATAGCAAGAGGAGTTGCGCGTGGCAAAGATCATCGACTATTACTTTTCCCCGGTGTCACCCTGGACTTATCTCGGCCATGGGCGCTTTACGGAAATCGCCCGCCGCCACGGTGCCACGGTAGCGCCGAAGCCGGTCGACTACGGGCGCATCTTTCCGCTGTCCGGCGGCTTGCCGGTTGCCAAACGCCCACCGCAGCGGCAAGCCTATCGCCTGGTCGAACTCGCGCGCTGGCGCGACTACCTCGGGGTGCCGATGCATATCCAGCCGAAGTATTTTCCTTACGACACCAGGCTCGCGACGCTGGTCATCATTGCGGCCGGCGATGCGGATAAAGCCATGAGGCTGGCGGGTGCCTTTCTGCGTGGATGCTGGGCCGAAGAAAGGAACATGGCCGACGAAGCCGAAATCGCTGCTGTCATTCGCGGTGCCAGACTGGACAGCAGCGCATTGCTCAAGCAGGCGAACGCACAGGAAACCGCGTCACGCTACGAAGCCTTCACCGATGAAGCCATCGCGCGCCAGGTATTCGGCGCGCCGACCTACGTCTACAAGGACGAATTATTCTGGGGACAGGACCGGCTGGAGTTTCTGGACAGGGCGTTGGCGAGCGGCTGAGGCTGCTCCGCCAGGGACTAGGGGCTAGATAATTCAAAAGCAGAAGGCGCGTTGCTTCTCTGTCCTAAGCCTTTCATCCTAGTCCCTAGCCCCTGCTCTTCCCCTAGCCCCTAGTCCGCGTTGTGAAGGCGGGCCTTGAACCCCGCCGCTTCCAGCGCGACAATGATCTGTCGCACATGATCGTGTCCCCGCGTCTGCAGGACGAAATCCACCACGGCGGACTGCACCGGCAGTTGCGTAAAAGCGCGTTCGTGGTGGACTTCCTCGATGTTGGCGTTGGCCTCGGCCAGAGCCGCGGTGATTTTCGCCAGCGAGCCGGGCAGATCGCGTAGCTGAACCTGCAATCGCGTCAACCGGCCGGCGCGCACCATGCCGCGTTCGATGATGTCGGCCAGCGTGAGCGGATCGATGTTCCCGCCGGAGAGCACCACACCCACTTTCTTTCCGGCAAGTCTTTCTCGGTTCCGGAGCAGACCTGCGAGTCCTGCTGCGCCGGCGCCTTCGACAACCGTCTTTTCGATTTCCAGCAACAGCAGCATCGCCTCTTCGATATCGCCCTCGTCGACCAGGACGATGTCGTCAACCTGCCTGCGGACGATCTCGAGCGTCAGCTTTCCCGGCTCCCTGACCGCGATGCCGTCGGCGATCGTGTTGCTGCCGAATTCCGGCTTCGATCCCTTCAATGCCGAGTACATGGATGGAAATCGCAAGGTCTCCACGCCGATCACTTCGATGCCGGGCTTCACGCCCTTTGCCGCGCTCGCCATGCCCGCGATCATGCCGCCGCCGCCGACCGGCACGATCAGTACATCGAGGTCCGGCTGCGCGTCGAGCATTTCCAGCGCAATCGTGCCCTGGCCAGCCATGATCTTTTCGTCGTCGTAGGGATGAACCAGCGTGAGCCGCCGTTGCGCCGTCACTTGCAGCGCATAGGCCTTCGCTGCGTCGAAATTCTCGCCATGCAGGACGACTTCCGCGCCGAAGGCACGGGTCTGCTCGACCTTCACGTGCGGCGTGAAGCGCGGCATCACGATGACCGCAGGAATGTGCAGAAGCCTGGCGTGATAGGCGACGCCCTGCGCATGGTTGCCGGCCGAGACTGCTATCACGCCGGCCTGGCGCTGCGCGGCATCGAGCGACAGCAGCTTGTTGAGCGCGCCGCGTTCCTTGAACGACGCCGTGAACTGGTGATTTTCGAACTTGAGGTAGACCTGTGCGCCGGCAATGCCGGACAGCGTGCGCGACAGCAGGCAGGCGGTATCGAGTACGGCACCGGAAATGGCGGCCGCGGCATCGCGAACATCCTGCAGGGAAACCGGCATCGCTTGAGCCCGTAAAGTTAGCGGCACTCTATATTGACGGGTCTGGCACAGGCAACAAAAAACCCGCCGCAGCGGGTTTCCTGTCCCGGCGCGAAGTAATTACGCGCTCTGGATGTTCGAAGCTTGTTTGCCCTTCGGACCGGTTGTCACTTCGAAGCTGACTTTCTGGCCTTCCTTGAGCGTCTTGAAGCCTTGCATGTTGATTGCCGAAAAATGCGCGAACAGATCATCGCCGCCGTCGTCCGGGGTGATGAAGCCGTAACCTTTCGAGTCGTTGAACCACTTGACGGTACCGGTTGCCATCTTGTTTCCTTGTAGAGTTGCGAAAACGGGGACCACCCGATGTTGGAGTTACAGGTGAACCGCGTATGGCAGGACCAATACCGAACACTTTCACTCTGGTTAGCGCGGCAATACGATGATTCCAGGCGCAAACCTTCAACACGCGCGCATGATACGCCAAAAATATGTGGAAAGTGCGGGATTTCCCCGGGGCGTCGGCCCCGACGTATGACGCTCGCCAGTGCCCCCGTGATGACGATAGTGCGGCACAGCCGATGAGCACTTTCGTCCTCCAACCGTCCCTGCATCGTCTGGTGCAAGTCCGCCGGGAGGAAATCGCGGCGATGCTGTGGTCGTTCGCGTATTTTTTCTGGCTGTTGTGCAGTTACTACGTGCTCAGGCCGGTCCGCGACGAGATGGGCATCCAGGGTGGTGTCGAAAACCTGCAATGGCTGTTCACCGGAACGTTTCTCGCCATGGTCGCCGCGGTGCCGCTGTTCGGCTGGGTGTCGTCGCGGTTTCCCCGCCGCAAACTGCTGCCGATGGTCTATCTGTTCTTCGCCGCGAACCTGTTGCTGTTCCACGTGCTGCTGGAGTCGGGCATCGCGCCGGCGCGCACCGCGCAGGCATTTTTCATCTGGGTCAGCGTATTCAACCTGTTCGTGGTGTCGGTGTTCTGGAGTTTCATGGCGGATCTGTTCCGTAACGAACAAGCGCGCCGGCTGTACGGTTTCATTTCGGCGGGTGGCAGTACCGGCGCGCTGGCCGGGCCGATCATCACGGCAACGCTGGCGCCGGCGATCGGCCCCGCGAATCTGCTGCCGCTTTCCGCCGTCATGCTGTTTGCCGCAGTCCTTTGCATCTATCGCCTGACGGCGTGGTCGGATCGCAATCCGGCGGCACACCCGTCATCGATGGGAAAATCGGCAGACGCGATCGGCGGCAGCATCTTTGGCGGCGTCACGCTCGCGCTGAAATCGCCTTATCTGCTCGGCATCTGCGTGTACGTCGTACTGGGCACCCTGCTCGGCACCTTCCTTTATTTTCATCAGGCCAATATCGTCGCCGTTGAAGTCCCGTCCTCCGGCGAACGCACGGCGCTGTTCGCGAAAATCGACTTCGCGGTCAACGTGCTGACCTTCATCTGCCAGTTGTTCGTCGTCGGCCGGCTGATCGGTCGTTTCGGTGTCGGCTTCGCGCTCACGCTGTTTCCGATCGTGGCGATCGCGGGATTTTTCGCCATCGGATTGATGCCGACGCTCATGGTACTGGTCGTATTCCAGGTGATCAGGCGCGCCGGCGAATACGCGATAACGCGGCCAGCGCGCGAGATCCTGTTCACGGTATTGAACCGGGAAGAGAAATACAAATCGAAGAACTTCATTGACACTGTCGTATTTCGCGGCGGCGATGCGGCGAGCGGCTGGCTGTTCGAAGGCCTCAGAATGCTCGGGCTGGGATTTGCCGGAATCGCATTCGCCGGCGTGCCGATCGCCTTGCTATGGGCGGGCGCAGGCTGGCTGCTCGGGCGCAACCAGGACGAATTGCGCAACCGGAGCGAAGTCATGAGGAGAACAGATGAACAATCCGCGCAACCCGCTGCGGCGCCTGGTCCTGCAAGCGTTGACAACGACCGGGCTATCGGCAGCGATGCACCGGTCGTTCGCTGAAGCCCCTGCCATGGCCGCACGGCCGATTCCGGCGAGCGGCGAGATGCTGCCGATCGTCGGCCTCGGCACCTACCAGAGCTTCGACGTCGGCGGCGCGTCGGAGCGAGATCCCTTGAAGGACGTGCTGCGCCTGTTCGTGCAGCAAGGCGGCAAGCTGGTCGACAGCTCGCCGATGTACGGGCCGTCCGAATCCGTCGTCGGCGATCTCGCCACCGAGCTCGGCATCACCGGACGGCTGTTCATGGCCACCAAGGTTTGGACCAGCGGCCGGGAAGCCGGTATCCGCCAGATGGAGGAATCTCTGCGGCGCATGAAAGTCTCGCGCATGGATCTCATGCAGATTCACAACCTGCTCGACTGGAAGACGCATCTGGGTACCTTGAAGCAATGGAAGGACGCCGAACGCATCCGCTACATCGGCATCACGCATTACCATTCCGGCGCCTACGCCGAGCTGGAGCGCCTGATGAAAACGAAAGATTTCGATTTCGTACAGTTCAACTATTCGATCGCGGAGCTCGAAGCCGAGGAACGCATCCTGCCGCTCGCGCGCGAACTCGGCATTGCCGTGATCGTCAATCGGCCGTTCGCGCAGGCGAGCCTGTTCTCCCGCGTGCGCGGCAAGGACGTACCGGCGTGGGCGGAGGAGTTCGACTGCAAGTCCTGGGGCCAGTTTTTCCTGAAGTACATCCTCAGCCATCCCGCGGTGACCTGCGTGATTCCCGCGACCGCCAAACCGAACCATTTACTCGACAACATGATGGCGGGCATCGGAGCCTTGCCCGATGCGGCGATGCGCAGAAAAATGGTGGCGTTCATGGACAGTCTGTAGGCTGTAAATCTAAGGGAGATTTATTCATGTCGCGTTGGCAAGCACGCCGCGAGCGTTTCCGTTCGGACCTTTCCGGCAACAAGTGCGTCTATCCGGGGTCAGTGTTCGATCCGATCTCAGCCCGTATCGCCGAGGACCTGGGCTTCGAGGTCGGGATGTTCGCCGGATCCGTGGCCTCGATGACCGTGCTCGGGGCACCGGACCTCATTGTTCTCACGCTGACCGAATTCGCAGAGCAGGCGCATCGCATCTGTCGCGCGAGCAACCTGCCGTTGCTGTGCGACGCGGACCACGGCTATGGCAACGCGCTGAACGTCATGCGCACCGTCGAAGAACTCGAAACGGCAGGCGTGGCCGGACTGTCCATCGAGGACACGGACCTGCCCGCTCCTTTCGGCGGCGGCAAGCCACGCCTGGTTTCCATCGAAGAAGGCGTGGGCAAGATGCGCGCAGCGGTTACCGCGCGCCGGGACCCGGGATTGGTGATTGCCGGCCGAACCAGCGCGCCTTCGATGACTTCCATCGCCGACACCATTGCTCGCGCCAAGGCCTACGGGGCGACGGGCGTGGACGCGATTTTTCTGGTCGGCGTCAAGTCCCGCAGCGATCTGGACACGATTGCGGCGGAAGTGAAGTTGCCGTTGATCCTCGGTGGAGCCGGCAAGGAGCTCATGGATCGCGACTGGCTCGCGCAGCGCGGCGTACGCATCTGCCTGCAAGGGCATCAACCGTTTACCGCAGCGGTGCGTGCGGTACATGACACGCTGCGTGCATTGCGGGAAGGCATGCCGCCGGAGAAAATCGAAACGACGGCAAGCGACGAACTGATGAAGCGGTTTACGCGCAACGACGATTACGCGCGCTGGATGAAAGACTGGCTGTAACCCGTTCGTTAACCGCTCAACCGCCTTTCTCTAAAGCAGTCCCCTCGCGGCCAGATTCCGCATCAGGTCGCTCACGCCGTAGGTCCACGGCACCACCTTGTCGCAATGATTGACGCGGTTCACCAGCGTGCCGAGAGCATCGGCGCGGATTGAAACGACGTCGCCGATTTTGTGCGTGAAGCCCTTGCCAGGCTGGTCGCGGTCCTGCACTGGCGCGAACTGGGTACCGAGAAACAGCATGGTCCCGTCGGGATACTGGTGCGTGCGATTCACCGCCTGGCTTGCAAGGTCCAGCGGGTCGCGGCTGATGTTGGCGAGGTGGCTTTCACCGGAAAGCTTGTATCCTTCGGGACCGGTAATCTCGATGCGGATGTGCGTGCGGCGCAGATCGTCGATGCCGTAGTGGCGGTCGAACAGGCGGATGAACGGGCCGATCGCACAACTGGCGTTGTTATCCTTCGCCTTGCCCAGCAGCAATGCGCTGCGTCCCTCGAAATCGCGCAGGTTGACGTCGTTGCCCAGCGCAGCGCCGACCACCCGGCCCGCACGGTTGATCGCCAGCACGACTTCCGGCTCCGGGTTATTCCAGGAAGAATCGGCGCGCACGCCGATCTCCGCTCCCACGCCGACTGCGGACATGGGTTGCGACTTGTTGAATACCTCTGCATCGGGCCCGATGCCGACTTCCAGATATTGCGACCAGAGATGGCGCTTGATCAGCGACTCTTTGACCCGCTTCGCCTCGGGTGACCCCGGCTTGATGGTTTTTATTTCCGCACCGATCTCCACACCGATGGAGCGGCGAATTTCATCGGCCTTGTCCTGATCTCCCTTGGCGTGCTCCTCGATGACGCGCTCGATCATGCTGGAAACGAAGGTCACGCCGCACGCCCGTAACGCCTGCAGGTCGCAGGGCGTGAGCAGATAAGGTTTCGCCGGATCACGGCGGTCCGCATGCGAATTGGCGATCAGATCGGCGATCGCCCCCACGGGCTTCGCCCAGCCGCTCTTCACCGCATCGAGCGCGACCCCGACCGGATCCTGCAGGTTGAGCAATTCGCTGACTGTGGGAGCGACGCGGGACAGATCCCAGGTTTCTGCCTCGGCAACGAACACGGGGCTCGGTCCGGCGTTGCGTCCCGGCACCCAGGCGCGTCCGACCAGCGTAGCCTGATCCGCATCGGCGGGCAGGACTTGTTCGACTGAGAACTTCATGTTCTGCCTCCGGTCAATCGTGGCGGTTGATCAGGAAAAAGAATTCCGGCGCGCAGTCCGGTGCACACAGCGCCACCCAGCCTTCGCTCTGCGACTTGAATCCGAAATACGCGTCCATCGGATGGCCTTGGTCGTTTCTGGCAACGAGCTTGACAATGCGCGCGGGCGGCGACGCATCCGTATACGTGGCCAGGGTTTTGGCAAACGTTTCGTGGAGCTTCTTGATTTCGCCATCCGACAACTCCGTGGCTTTAAAGCCGGTGAAGTAACGGCCGCCGGCCTCGGCGCGCGACTCGACCGGCGAGTAGGCGGGAATCGAAGGCCGGTCGAAAAAACTGCCTGGGAACCGCCATGCCCATCCTTCCCTGGCGACAATCATTTGTGCCGAAGGCGTGCATATCAGGGTGGCCGCCATGGCGACCTGTTTCGGTAAGGCGTGGGTTAGATTCCTGGGAGGATGCTCGCAATCGAGAATGCCTCCTGCCGGCGCTTCCGCCTCGGAATTCGCGAAGGCTTGCAAGGCAACGACCAGCAGCAGAAAAGGCAGACAACGCGATGACATGGACTCCCCCTGATGATTTTTTCTGAATATTATACAGATGGCTGCATCGGCAGCATGCGATGATGCCGGCTTTTCAACGTGCCGGCCCCAGCCATCTTAGAATCGGCGGTTGTGCAGATACGAATTCTTTCCGGCAATGCTTGACCGCGCGCTGATCTTCCTGGACCTGGAAACGACCGGCGCCACCGCGCATTCCGATCGCATCACCGAGATCGGGCTGGTCGAGGTCGACATGGGCCGCCGCATCGGCGAATGGAGCTCGCTGGTGAACCCGGAACGACCGATCCCGCCCTTGATCGAGTCACTGACCGGCATCACCGATGCGATGGTGGCCAAGGCGCCGACATTCGCGGAGCTTGCCCAGGACTTGTATCAGCGCCTGGCCGGCAAGACGCTGGTGGCCCACAACGCCCGCTTCGATTTTGGATTTCTGCAAAGCGAATTCCGGCGAGTCGGACTGAAATACGCCCCCGACGTACTCTGCACCGTGCGGCTGTCACGCCGTTTGTATCCGCAGGAGCGACGGCACAACCTGGACAGCCTTATCGAACGTCATGGACTTGCCTGCGACAACCGGCACCGCGCGCTGGCCGACGCGCGCGTGCTTTGGGATTTCACGCAACGCATCCACCAGGATCTCGATGAGACCGAAATCCACAAAGCCGTTGCGGACCAGTTGAAAAAGCCGCAACTGCCACCAGGCCTGCCGGCGGATCTGCCCGACCGGATTCCGGATGCACCCGGCGTATACGCATTCCACTCGCAGAGTAATGTGGCCCTGCATGTCGGCAAGAGCACGAATTTACGGGCACGTGTGCTGTCGCATTTCAGCGGCGACAAGCGGCCCGCATGGCGGTCTTCCGCAGACATCGCCCGCGTGGAATGGGATGTAGCCGCAGGCGAGCTGGGCATGCAGATCCGGCACATGCGATGGTTGCAGCGGCTGCAGCCGCTGCACAATAGCAAGCCGCGGCACGAAGAGGAACTCTGGGCGTTGCAATGGGATCCGGTCCAGGGTCCGTCGATCCCGATGCCGGTCGACACCGCGGGCCTGGATCTATCCCGGACGTGCAGGTTGCACGGTATGTTCCGATCGCGGCGCACTGCGCTCAACGCATTGCGCAAGACGGTCGACGAGTACGGGTTGTGTCACATCGGTGCCGGCCTGCAAACCGGACCCGGGCCCTGTCTCGGATATCAGCTCAAACGCTGTCGCGGCCTCTGCGTCGGCCGGGAGTCCGCGATCGCGCACTCGATGCGCATGATGCAGGCATTGCATGCGCTGCGGATGCGCGACTGGCCGCACCCCGGTCCGATCGGCATCCGCGAACACGATGCGATGACTGGGCGAACCGAGATTCATGTCCTGGATCGCTGGCGGCATCTCGGCACCGCCGATGCCGATATGAATCTGCGGGATATTCTGCGGACTCGCACCGACACCCCGTTCGATGCGGGTATCTACCGGATACTCGTGCAGTATTTCAACTCGCGGCCGCGCGACAGCGAAATCGTTGCGCTGGGATGACGGTCAGTGCCGCTCCAGGAAGCCGGCGATTGCCTTGTTGAATGCGGCGGGCTGCTCGAGATTGGACAAATGCGACGCCGACGGAATCACGACGAGTTCGGATCCTGGAATCGCATCGTGGATCGCACGCGACATGGCCACCGGTGTGCCGACGTCCTGATCGCCGACGATGATCTGCGCCGGACATTTGATCGCGCCCAGCCGATCGGTAAGATCGATTTTCGGGATAGCCCTGCAGCAGCCGATGTAGCCCGACGGTCTGGTGTTGCGAATCATCTGGCCCACGCGCCCCATCATCGGTTTATTCGATTTGTAGAACGGCTCGGTGAACCAGCGCTGCAACGTGGGTTCCACCAGCGGTTCCATGCCCTGCTCGGCGGCGATCTTGATGCGATCTTCCCATATGGATCCCGCCTCCGGCGGGATCCGGCTCGACGTATCGCATAACACCAGGCTACGGAAGCGCCCGGGATGCCGGAGTGCGAACGTCATGCCGATCATGCCGCCCATCGACAAGCCGATGAAGTGCGGGGCCTCCAACGAAAGTCCGTCGAGCAGGCCGAGCAGGTCCTCGGAAAGCATGTCGAGCGTATACGCGCCATCCGGCGCATCGCTGCCGCCGTGGCCGCGGGTATCGAAGCGAAGCACGCGATAGTGCGACTTCAATAGCTGCGCCTGCTCGTCCCACATCGAACGATCGCAGGCAAGTGAATGACTCATCACCACCCATGGACCCTGTCCCTCGATCGAGTAGTTGATTTCGATGCCATTGGTTTTTGCTTTCATCGTTCCTCCACAAGCCGACAAAGTATAGGTCGGCCGTCCGGCATGCACAACGACGCGCCGGTCCCGGTTGTTTCGTCGTAACATCCCCGTCTCCGGCGCTGTCATCCGGGACCATAAAACCAAGGGGGGAAACATCTTGAGACTCGTTCAATTCAAGGACCGTTCCGGCGTCCGCCGGGTAGCCGCGTCCGAGGATGGCAAGATTTTGCGTGTGCTCGCGGGCGTGACACGAACTTACGATCTGGCGCTCGTCGCTGCGCGTGGCAACTCTTCGCTGGAATCCGCGGCAAAGGCGAAGATTGGTCCGGAAACCGTCAACTACGACGAGGTCGTCGACGAGCGCCGATTGCTGCCGCCGCTCGATCATCCCGACCTCTACCGCTGCCTGATCACCGGGACGGGGTTGTCGCATCTCGGCAGCGCCGCCGCACGCGATTCGATGCACGCGAAATTGCAGAAGGTCGAGTCCGAACTGACCGATTCGATGAAGATGTTCAAGTGGGGCATGGAAGGCGGAAAGCCCGCGACCGGGAAAATCGGCACGGCGCCCGAATGGTTCTACAAGGGGGATGGCCGCTGCGTGGTCGCGCCCGAGCAAGATCTCGAATTGCCGGTCTACGCACTCGACGGCGGCGAAGAGGTGGAAATCGTCGGCCTCTACATCATCGGCGATCGGGGTGAAGTGTTGCGCGTCGGCTTTGCCCTCGGAAACGAATATGCGGACCACGTCATGGAACGCCAGAACTATCTTTATCTCGCACATTCGAAGCTGCGCCAATGTTCATTCGGACCGGAGTTGCTCATCGGCGCGCTGCCCGCTTCGGTTAACGGGCGGGCACGCCTGGTGCGCGACGGCAAGGAGATCTGGGCGGAGGACTGGTTGTCCGGCGAAGAAAACATGTGTCACTCGATCGGCAACCTCGAGCATCATCACTTCAAATATCGCGACTTCCGCCAGCCCGGCGACATGCATGTGCATTTTTTCGGCGCCGCCACCGGCAGCTTCACCAAGAAGATCGAAACCCGGGTCGGGGACGCGTTCGAAATCCACGCGGTGCAGTTCGGACGCCCGCTCCGAAATCCGCTTGGTGCCGCGCAGGAAAAGGACAACCTGGTCACCATCCGCGCGCTGTGAGCGAACTGCATGTGGTCTTCGGCACCGGGCCGCTCGGACTGGCGGTAATGCGCGAGCTGCGCCGCCGCGGCAAGCATGTGCGCATGATCAACCGCTCCAGCCGGGTCAGGTTCGAAAAGGATCTGCACACGGAAGTCGGCGGCATCGATGCCGCCGATCCCGGGCGGACGCGCGAAGTCTGCGAAGGGGCGGTGGTGGTCTATCACTGCATCGGCCTGCCCTACCCGCGCTGGACGGAATTTCCGTCGATTGCGGCGGGTATCGTCGAGGGCGCGGCATTCGCAGGGGCGAAGCTCGTCTACGCCGACAATCTCTACGCCTATGGCGCGGTGGACAGGCCGATGACCGAGGAACTGCCGTTGAACGCCGCAACGAAGAAAGGCCGCCTTCGCGCCGGCATTGCCCGGTCGCTGATGAGCGCAAACAACGCAGGTAAGGTCCGGGGCGCGATCGGACGTGGATCCGATTTTTTTGGTCCTTTCGCCACCGACGCGGCAATGATGGGCAGCCGCGTATTCGGACGGGCGCTGGCCGGCAGGTCCGCGCAAGCGATCGGCGATCCCGATCGCCTGCATACCTACACTTTCATCGACGACTTCGGCAATGCGCTGGTCACGCTCGGGGAGCGTGAAGAAGCATTGGGCAAAGCCTGGCATGTGCCGAGCGCCCCGGCGATTGCTACGCGCAGCTTTGTGGAAAAAGTTTACGGCGAGCTCGGAAAGCGCACGAAGCTGAGCACAGCCCCGCGTTTTGCGATCGCTTTGCTGGGGCGATTCGACGAAAACGTCCGGGAACTTCAGGAAATGCTTTACCAGTTCGAACGCGATTTCGTCATGGATTCGAGCCGGTTCGAATCGACATTCGGCGCGCAGCCGACGCCGCTGGCCCAGGCAATCGGGCAAACGCTGGACTGGTACCGCAGCCGCGTGACTTGATTCGCTTCGTAAATTGAAAGGGCCGCAACGCGGCCCTTTCAGTTTGAGCAGGACGCGCGCCTAACTTGCCTTCGGATTCTTTTCGATCTGCGCGTACGCCGAGTGGTTATGAATCGACTCGAAGTTCTCCGATTCCACGACGTAGCCATCGATCCGCTTGTCTTGGTTCAGCGCAGTCGCTACATCGCGCACCAGATCCTCGACGAACTTGGGATTGTCGTAAGCGCGCTCGGTGACGTACTTCTCGTCCGGGCGCTTCAGCAGGCCGTACAGTTCGCATGAGGACTCCTGCTCGGCGATGCGCACGAGTTCCTCGATCCAGACATGCGAGTTGGTACGCGCCGTGATCGTCACGTGCGAGCGCTGATTGTGCGCGCCATATTCGGAAATCTTTTTCGAACACGGGCACAGGCTGGTCACCGGCACCACAACTTTCATCGTGAACGAATAGCCGTCGCCGGACACTTCGCCGGCAAACGTGATCTCGTAATCCATCAGGCTCTTCACCCCGGACACCGGAGCGGCCTTGTTGACGAAGTAGGGAAAAGTCATTTCAATGCGGCCGAACTCGGCTTCCAGCCGCTTGACCATGTCGCGCAGCATCGTCTCGAAGGACTCGACCGAAATTTCGCGTTCGTGGGAATTCAGAATCTCGACGAAGCGCGACATGTGGGTACCCTTGAAATTGTGCGGCAGCCCCACGTACATGTTGAAAGCCGCGATGGTGTGCTGGACACCACCGTCGCGGTCCGCCACGCGCACGGGATGGCGAATGGCCTTGATGCCGACCTTGTCGATTGCGAGGCGGCGGGTATCCGTCGAGCCCTGCACGTCTGGAATCGCGAAGCTATCCGGGGAATTCATGTAAGAGTTGCTCCTCTGGAGCGAGGTATATAGGGGCGATTATAGCTGCCGTCAATACCCGAGTAAACTACTCAGCTATGAATCGCGCAATGGATTGATGAATTCCTTCGGCATCCAGCCCGCAATCCTTCAATAGTTTTGCGGGATCACCTTGATCGATGAAACGATCGGGCAACCCGAGTTGCAACGTCGGCCTCTGCAGTCCTTGTTTCTCCATCACCTCCAGGACTCCGCTGCCGGCTCCGCCGAGGATGGTGTTCTCTTCCACGGTCACCAGATGCTCGTGGTCCCGGGCAAGTTCCCGGATCAGTTCTTCGTCGAGCGGTTTCACGAAGCGCATGTTCGCCACCGTCGCGCCCAACCTTTCGCCGGCCTCCAAGCAGGGTTTGAGTAATGCGCCAAACGCCAGAATCGCCACTTTGCTGCCGCGGCGCCGTATCTCGCCTTTTCCCATAGTCAGAGCCGCCATGTCCTGCTGGATGGACACACCGGGTCCGCTGCCCCGCGGATAACGCACGGCGACTGGTGCATCGATCTGATATCCGGTGTAGAGCATCTGCCGGCATTCATTCTCGTCCGATGGGGCCATGACCACCATGTTCGGCAAACAACGCAGATAGGTCAGATCGAAGCTGCCCGCGTGTGTCGGACCGTCCGCCCCCACCAGGCCGGCACGGTCGATCCCGAACAGCACCGGAAGGTTCTGGATGCAGATGTCGTGAATGAGTTGGTCGTAGGCGCGCTGCAGAAAAGTCGAATAGATCGCGACAACCGGCTTCACCCCTTCGCAAGCCAGTCCGGCCGCAAATGTCAGCGAGTGCTGCTCGGCAATGCCGACATCGAAATACCGATCCGGATATTCCTGCGAAAAGCGCACCATGCCCGAACCTTCTCGCATCGCCGGCGTGATGCCGATCAAACGCGAATCCAGGGCTGCCATGTCGCATAGCCAATCGCCGAAAATCTGGGTGTAAGTCGGCTTGGTTGCCGGCTTCGGTGTAATGCCTGCGCCGGGATCGAACTTCGTCACCCCGTGATAGAGGATCGGATCGCCTTCGGCCCGTTCGTAGCCCTTGCCCTTGCGCGTGACCACGTGCAGGAACTGCGGGCCATCGAGTTTTCTGAGGTTGGTCAGCGTCGATACCAGCGCATCGAGATTGTGACCATCGATCGGCCCGATATAGTTGAAACCGAATTCCTCGAACAGCGTGCCTGGCGTAACCATGCCCTTGACGTGCTCCTCCGCTCGCTTTGCAAGCTCCAGCACCGGTGGCACCACGCGGAGAACCTTCTCACCGGTTTTCCACGCCGCGGCGTAAAACCGTCCGGATATCAGCCGGGCAAGATAGTTGTTCAGCGCGCCCACGTTTTCTGAGATCGACATGTCGTTGTCGTTCAGTACCACAAGAAGGTTGGTATCCATCGCGCCGGCGTTGTTCAATGCCTCGAAAGCCATTCCGGCGGTCATGGCGCCGTCGCCGATGATTGCCACTACCCGTCGATCCTCTCCTTTCATGCGCGCGGCCACTGCCATTCCCAGAGCAGCACTGATCGACGTACTCGAATGCGCGGTGCCGAAAGTATCGAACTCGCTCTCTACACGGCGCGGGAACCCGGCCATGCCGCCGTACTGGCGCAGCGTCGACATGCGTTCACGCCGTCCGGTCAGGATCTTGTGCGCGTACGTCTGATGCCCCACGTCCCATACCAGCCGATCCTCCGGGGTGTTGAACACAAAGTGCAGCGCCACCGTGAGTTCCACGGTACCCAGGTTCGAGGAGAGATGCCCGCCGGTCATTGCGACCGATTCGATCAGGAATTCGCGCAACTGGCGCGCAAGTTCGGGCAATTGCTTGCGCTCGAGTGCGCGCAAATCGGAGGGGGATTGGATGGTCTTCAGCAGTTCGTACATGAGGTAGGATTGCGTCGGGCGCGGCCAGGGTCAGGTTGTCTCGATGGTCAGAATTTTCTCAATACAACAAAGTCGGCAAGCTGCCGCAGGCGCCCGCCGTTTTCCGGTAATGATTCCAGCGCGCGCAAAGCGTTGTCGCGCAACTCCCTCGCAAGTTCGCGCGCACGCTCGAGACCCAGTGCGCTCACGTAGGTAGGTTTATTGTTGCGCGCATCCTTGCCCGCGGTCTTGCCCAGCGTTGCGGTGCTGGAATCCGCATCGAGCACATCGTCCACCACCTGGAAAGCGAGTCCGATGAACTTGCTGAAATGATCCAGTTGATTGAGCTGCGCATCGCTCAACCCATTGCCACAACGTGCGCCCAGCGCCACCGAAGCGCGGATCAAGGCGCCGGTCTTGTGAATATGCATGAATTCCAGCTCGGGCACAGCGAGTGTCTTGGCGGTCGATTCCAGATCGATCGCCTGTCCTCCTGCCATGCCGCGGGAACCGCTTGCGCGCGCCAGCAATTCGACCATTTCCACTTGCCGGCGCGCATCGTCCGCAAGCCGGCGTTCGGACAACATCTGGAAAGCCAGGCTCTGCAGGCTGTCGCCGACGAGAAGCGCGGTTGCTTCGTCGAATTCGACATGCACGGTCGGCCTGCCCCTGCGCAGCACATCGTCATCCATCGCCGGCATATCGTCGTGCACCAGCGAATAGGCGTGAATCATTTCGACTGCAGCTGCTGCGCAATCGACCCTTTCCGGCGGCGCGGACGCGAGTTCACCAGCACCGTATGCCAGAAGCGGCCTGACCCGTTTGCCGCCACCGAGCACGGCGTAACGCATGGCGGAATGCAAGCGTGCCGGTGCGATCTCGGGCGCCGGCAGCATGGCATGCAGAGTCTTCTCGATGCGGTCCTGGCGGTCCAGCATCCAGCTCTGAAAATCAGTCGGCGCCGTCGTCACCGTCGAAATTCTTGAGTATGCCGGCTTCGAGGATCTTGACCTGTTGCTGGGCCTCCTGGAGTCGCGTCTGGCAGTACTGGAGCAGTTCAGCGCCACGCTTGTAGGCGCTCAACGATTGCTCGAGCGGCAGTTGTCCCGCCTCCATCGCGGCGACGATACTCTCGATCTCGGCCAGCGCGGCCTCGAAGGATTGCGGGTTCTGGGATTTGGATTTGGTCACGGATGAAGGATAGCGACGGAATGCACGACTGTCCGGAAAGATTGTAAAAATAGCCCATCCCCGGAACCCGGGTCAATGAACGATGGTCCGATTACATTACAGGGGACTGATTTCTCGCCTCGAAACCGTTGCGTCGGGTAGGGTTTTAAGGGAAAATCCTCATCGGAATTCCGCCCCATTTTTATGCGTCATGCCGGGGGCGGTTTTTTTATTATTTTTGTGCCGCACGGGACACCTGGTTATGACCGACCTGGCTAATGTTTCCGCCTTGACCCGAACGCCGGTGCAACTGCCGATCGATTGGTATTTCGATCCGCAGGTCGCCGAAATCGAACAGAAACTCCTGTTCGAGGGCGGGCCGGGTTACGTCGGTCATGAATTGATGGTTCCCGAAGTGGGAGATTACCGCTCACTCGACTGGATGAACCACGCAAAGGTGTTGGTGCGCAACCAGAGCGGCCTGGAGCTGCTGTCGAACGTCTGCCGCCACCGGCAGTCGATCATGCTGAAAGGCCGCGGTCACGCCCAGAACATCGTGTGCCCGTTGCACCGCTGGACTTACGACATGTCGGGCAAATTGCTCGGCGCTCCGCATTTTCCGGGCAATCCCTGCCTCGATCTCGGCAAGACAGCGTTGACTGGCTGGAATGGCCTTCAGTTCGCAGGACCGCGCGATCCGAATCGCGATTTGGCGAGCTTGGGCGTGCTCGCCGACCTGGATTTTTCCGGCTATACGCTTGATCGTGTGGTTACCCATGAATACCCGGTCAACTGGAAGACATTCATCGAGGTTTATCTCGAGGACTACCACGTCGGACCTTTTCATCCGGGACTCGGACAATTCGTGGACGCCGAAGACCTCAAATGGGAGTTCGGCGACTGGTACAGCGTCCAGACCGTGGGACTCAACCAGGCGCTGGGCAAACCTGGCACTGCAGCCTATCAAAAGTGGCACGAAGCCGTCCTGCGTTACAACAATGGCGAGATGCCGAAACAAGGCGCGATCTGGCTGACGTATTACCCGAATGTCATGGTCGAATGGTATCCGAACGTGCTGGTTGTCAGCACCATCCTGCCGAGAAATCCAGAACACTGCACCAATATCGTGGAATTCTATTATCCGGAAGACATCGTGCTGTTCGAGCGCGAGTTTGTCGAAGCGGAGCAAAAAGCCTACGCCGAGACCGCAAGGGAAGATGAAGAAATCTGCGTGCGCATGACGGAAGGTCGCCGCGCACTCCATCAGCAGCATCGCAACGAGTTCGGCCCGTACCAGTCGCCGATGGAAGACGGCATGATTCATTTTCATGAATTCGTGCGCGCCCGCATTCAACCGCATCTGTAACTGCCGATCACTGCTCGCCCCGGTCATTAATACATGGCTGCGATATCCTTATGAGCCATACCACGCTGATTTCCGTCGTCGATCTTGCGAAGCACCTTGATGATCCGGCATTCGTGATTTTCGATTGCCGTCACGAGCTGACCAACCCGGAATTCGGCATCGAGGCCTATGCGCAATCCCATATTCTGAACGCTCGGTTCGCGCACCTGGATCGCGACCTCGCCGCGCCCCTGACCGGGCGCAATGGACGGCATCCGCTGCCGGATCCGAACGTGTTCGCCGACTGGCTCGCGCGCATGGGCGTGTCGAACGACAAGCAGGTGATCGGCTACGACAACGCCGGAGGCGTGTACGGCTCGCGATTGTGGTGGATGCTGCGCTGGATGGGACATCAAAGCGTAGCCGTGCTCGATGGCGGCTGGCAGGCATGGCTCGCCGCCGGACAACCGGTTACTGCCAGAGTGCCCGTGCCGAAGCCGAGCCGATTCACGGGCACACCTCAAAAATCTCCGGTGAATGCGAAATACGTGCTGGAGCATCTGCATTCGCCGGACATGGTGATGATCGATGCGCGCGCCAATGATCGCTATCACGGACAGAACGAGACCATCGACCCGATAGGCGGTCACATTCCCGGTGCGCTAAATCGATTTTTCAAAGACAATCTGACGCCGCAGGGACTCTTCAAGTCGCCGGAGCAACTGCGCGACGACTTCAGGCCGTTTGTCGGCAACGGATCGCCGGAAATAATCGTGAGCCAATGCGGTTCGGGCGTAACAGCGTGCCACAACCTGCTGGCGATGGAGATCGCCGGATTGAAGGGAGGGCGGCTCTATCCAGGCTCCTGGAGCGAGTGGATCGCCGATCCCTCCAGACCGCGCGCCACCTGATTCCGACAATCCCGTAAAGGAAAAAGCCGGACCACCAGGGTCCGGCTTTTTTTGCGCGCGATTCTCAGGCGACGCTTTCTTCCTTGTCCTTGGTTTCGCGCTTGGCCTCGTTGATCTGCAATTTCGTTTTTCCTTCGGCATCGACATCCACCGTAACGCTGCCGCCGCCGGCGAGCTTTCCGAACAGCAGTTCGTCGGCCAGCGCGCTGCGTATGGTGTCCTGGATCAGGCGAGCCATCGGACGCGCTCCCATATGCGGATCAAACCCGTTCTTGGCAAGATAAGCCTTGAGCGCATCGGTAAACGCGACCTCCACCTTCTTTTCGTGCAACTGTTCTTCGAGTTGCATCAGGAACTTGTCCACAACCCGCACGATGATTTCCTGGGAAAGCGCGGCAAAGGAAATGATGGCGTCGAGCCGATTGCGGAATTCCGGCGTGAACATACGCTTGATTTCCGCCATCTCGTCGCCCACGGCGCGCTGCTGGGTGAATCCCATCGTGGTTTTGGACAGTTCCGCGGCGCCGGCGTTGGTGGTCATGACGATTACCGTATTGCGGAAATCCGCCTTGCGACCGTTGTTGTCGGTGAGCGTACCGTGGTCCATCACCTGCAGCATGATGTTGAAGATGTCAGGGTGAGCCTTTTCGATTTCGTCGAGCAGCACCACCGAATACGGATGCTTCGCAATTTGTTCGGTCAGCAACCCACCCTGGTCGAACCCGACATAACCCGGTGGCGCGCCGATCAGCCGGGACACCGCATGGCGCTCCATGTATTCCGACATATCGAAGCGGATCAATTCCACACCCATCGTATAGGCGAGCTGACGTGCCACCTCGGTCTTGCCCACGCCGGTCGGCCCGCTGAACAGGAAACTGCCGATCGGCTTCTGCGGATTACCAAGCCCGCTTCGCGACATTTTGATCGAAGCCGCCAGCGCATCGATTGCTCGGTCCTGGCCGAACACCACGGCTTTCAGGTCGCGATCGAGATTCTGCAGCTTGCTGCGGTCAGTCGACGAAACGCTCTGGGCAGGTACACGCGCGATCTTGGCGATAGTCTCTTCGATCTCGTGTTTGCTGATGACGCGCTTCTGCTTTGATTTCGGCAGGATGCGCTGCGCCGCCCCTGCCTCGTCGATCACGTCGATCGCCTTGTCGGGGAGATGGCGGTCGTTGATGAAACGCGCCGAAAGTTCCGCGGCGGAAGTCAGGGCTGACGCGGTGTATTTGACGCCGTGATGTGCTTCGAACCTCGTCTTCAATCCGCGCAGGATCTCGACGGTTTCGGCGACTGAAGGCTCCGTTACGTCGATTTTCTGAAACCGGCGCGACAGCGCATGATCTTTCTCGAAAATGCCCCGGTATTCGGTGTAGGTCGTCGCACCGATGCACTTGAGGCTGCCCGAGGAAAGCGCGGGCTTCAGCAGATTTGAGGCGTCGAGCGTCCCGCCCGAGGCAGCACCCGCACCGATCAGTGTATGGATTTCATCGATGAACAGGATTGCATTCGGATTGTCGGTGAGTTGCTTGAGCACCGCTTTCAGGCGCTGCTCGAAATCGCCACGATATTTTGTTCCCGCCAGCAGCGAGCCCATGTCCAGCGCGTAAACCTGGCAACGGGCCAGAATTTCCGGCACGGCGCCTTCGATGATCCGGCGTGCCAATCCTTCGGCGATTGCGGTCTTGCCCACACCGGCCTCGCCCACCAGCAGCGGGTTGTTCTTGCGCCGGCGGCACAGTGTTTGAATGACGCGCTCGAGTTCGCGCTCGCGCCCGATCAACGGATCGATCTTGCCGGAAATGGCGAGCGCGTTCAGGTTCAGCGTGTAGCTTTCCAGCGCGCCGCCGGAATTCTGTTCCTGATCAGAATCCGCCTCACTTTCCGGCTGCGTTTTGGCGGGTGTCGTCTGCGGAACCTTGGTGATGCCGTGCGAAATGAAATTCACTACATCGAGACGTGTAACCCCCTTCTGGTGCAGGAAATACACGGCGTGGGAATCTTTCTCGCCGAAAATGGCCACCAGGACATTGGCGCCGGTCACTTCCTTCTTGCCGGACGACTGCACATGCAGGATCGCGCGCTGGATCACGCGCTGGAATCCGAGCGTCGGCTGGGTATCGACATCCTCGCCGCTCACCACCGGGGTATGTTCATTGATGAAATCAGTCAGGAGTTTGCGCAGTTCCTCGACGTTGGCCGCACAGGCGCGCAGGACTTCCGCGGCAGACGGATTGTCCAGCATGGCGAGCAGCAAGTGCTCCACGGTAATGAACTCGTGGCGCTTCTGCCGGGCTTCCATGAACGCCATGTGCAAACTGACTTCTAGCTCCTGCGCAATCATATTTCCTCCATCACGCATTGAAGCGGATGTTGATGCTGTTTCGAAAACGCAATGACCTGTTCCACCTTGGTCGCCGCAACGTCTCTAGGATACACGCCGCAGACCCCCATGCCTTCCCTGTGAACTTTGAGCATTATCTGGGTCGCCTGCTCCCTGGTCATCGAAAAGAAAGTCTGCAGAACCGCGACGACAAAGTCCATGGGTGTGTAATCGTCGTTCAGTAGCAGGACCTTGAACAGCGGAGGCTGTTTGACCTTGCTTTTTTCGGCTTCTAGGAGCGTGCTGTCACGATTTCCCGTTGCCATGCCTTCGTCTCGCTTCACTGCTTTCACTTAGGTCTAATTTTGCGGATAACCGGGGAAAATACAAGTGCAGAATTCGTGCCTGCCCGGATCCGGCGAAGCGCTTAAAACTGCATTGCAACAATTGCTTGCGCGCGTTTTACCCACTTGACTTCCCAAAATAAATAACCTACAAAGCGAATTGGTGTTTGGCTTCAAGCATACTGCAGTACCGGTTTTGCCGATAACGCGGACTTGAAACTCAAACGATCGGCGGGTTTCCGGCCCGCGTTTTTCTCCAGGGGAAGGGATGTATGGCAATCGGTACGGTTAAGTGGTTCAACGATGCAAAGGGCTACGGTTTCATCACGCCCGATGACGGCAGCGAAGATCTGTTTGCGCATTTTTCGGCAATTCAGATGAACGGTTTCAAGACGCTGAAGGAAGGCCAGAAGGTGAGTTTCGAGGTCACCCAGGGTCCCAAGGGCAAGCAAGCCTCCAACATACAGGCCGCCTGATACCCGGAGCGGATCAAGATCCGCATGGAGTTTCAGAATATTCGAAGCCCGCGACCCCGTCGCGGGCTTTTTGTTTTTGGCGCAGCGTTCAGCCCCGCATGCGTTCGATCATTGCGTTCCCGAATCCGGAGCAGGACACTTGTGTTGCCCCGGTCATCAGTCGCGCAAAGTCATAAGTGACCACCTTGTCGTTGATCGCCGCCTCCATCGATTTGACGATCAGGTCCGACGCTTCCACCCAACCCATGTGGCGCAGCATCATTTCCGCCGAGAGAATCAGCGAGCCCGGATTGACGTAGTCCTTGCCCGCGTATTTTGGCGCCGTGCCATGGGTCGCTTCGAACATCGCGACTGAATCGCTGGTATTCGCGCCAGGAGCAATACCTATGCCGCCAACCTGGGCAGCCAGCGCGTCGGAAATGTAGTCGCCATTCAGATTAAGCGTTGCGATGACGTCGTACTCGTCCGGACGCAGCAGGATCTGCTGCAGGAAAGCGTCTGCAATCACATCTTTGATGATGATTCCGCCGGGCAGTTTCATCCATGGACCGCCGTCCACGAGTTGTGCACCGAATTCGCGCTTGGCAAGCGCGTAGCCCCAATCACGGAAGCCGCCTTCGGTGAATTTCATGATGTTGCCTTTGTGCACCAGAGTCACGGACCGGCGCTTGTTATCGATCGCGTACTGAATCGCCTTGCGGACCAGGCGTTCGGTTCCCTCGCGCGACACCGGCTTGATGCCGATCCCGGATGTCTGCGGAAAGCGGATTTTCTTGACCCCCATTTCCTTGATCAGGAAATCGATCAGCTTGCGCGCGCTGTCGGACTCCGCCGCCCACTCGATACCAGCGTAGATGTCCTCGGAGTTTTCGCGGAAAATCACCATGTCGGTTTTCTCGGGTTGCTTGAGCGGGCTGGGCACACCCTTGAAATAACGCACCGGACGCAGACAGACATAGAGGTCAAGCTCCTGGCGTAAGGCAACGTTGATCGAGCGAATGCCGCCGCCAACCGGAGTGGTGAGCGGGCCCTTGATCGATACCACGAATTCCCTGCTGGCCTGGAGGGTCTCTTCCGGCAGCCAGACGTTTTCGCCGTAGACTTTGCAGGATTTTTCACCTGCAAACATTTCCATCCATACGATCTTGCGCTTCGTCTCATAGGCAGCGTTTACGGCTGCATCCACCACCTTGCGCATGACCGGCGTGATGTCCACGCCGGTTCCGTCCCCTTCGATGAAAGGGATGATCGGGTTGGCCGGTACGCTCAACGAGAAATCCTTGTTGACGGTGATTTTTTCGCCGGTGGACGGCACTTTGATGTGCTGATACATGGAATAGTCTGCCTCGATGGGTGGATGTAACTGAATTGCAAGCGCTTATGTGGCCTGCCTGAGAGCGGCAATTGTAAAGCAACGATTGGCCGCGACACAAAAACCACGGATTTCGACCTTCAGCTTGAACGTATTCTGCACACCGCAGCACGCCATTGCGCAGATTAAGACTGCGTCTGACAATTCTGAAACCATTTTTCGCATTGCAAAATTTCGCACATATAGAATTTCTTATTATTTGATTATCAAGTACTACTTAAGACGGCTTGCGATTGTTGCGATGCGTAAAAAATTTGATGTAACGTTTGTCCACCACCGTTGCGTCATACAAACCCGCACGTAACGTCGATACAAGATGCCACTACACGCAGCATCTTCAATGATTCCGCCAGATCCGATCTCTGGCCTTCACGTGGATATAAAGCGCCGCAAGCACTCGGCAAGTGGATCAGAACCGCTGCGGAATTCCGCATCGACGGCCTGATTCGGTGAGCCGATGTCTCCGCGCCGTCCGTAAAAAAACGCTTGAACTAGCCGACAGGAGACCATCATGAATCGCGACCAGGCCATCGCAGAAATCCACAAAGACTGGAACAGCAACCCACGCTGGAAGGGGGTGCAACGGCCTTACTCCGCCGAAGACGTCTATCAGCTGCGTGGAACAGTTCACATCGAATACTCGCTTGCCCGTCGTGGCGCCGAAAAACTCTGGCAGCTCGTCAATGAGGAAGCTTTCGTCAATGCGCTCGGTGCACTGACAGGCAATCAGGCGATGCAGCAGGTAAAAGCCGGTCTGAAAGCCATCTACCTTTCCGGTTGGCAAGTCGCCGCGGATGCCAATCTCGCCGGCGAGATGTATCCCGATCAGTCGCTCTATCCCGCCGACAGCGTTCCTGCAGTCGTGCGTCGCATCAACAACACCTTCATTCGCGCGGACCAGATTCATCACTCGGAAGGCAAAGACGGGATCGACTGGTTTGCGCCGATCGTCGCCGACGCGGAGGCCGGATTCGGCGGCGTGCTCAACGCCTTCGAATTGATGAAATCGATGATCGACGCCGGTGCCGCCGGCGTTCATTTCGAAGATCAGCTCGCGTCAGCAAAGAAATGCGGACACATGGGCGGCAAAGTGCTGGTTCCGACCCAGGAAGCGGTACAGAAACTTGCCGCCGCCCGTCTGGCGTCGGACATCATGGGCGTACCGACGGTGCTGTTCGCGCGCACGGACGCGGAGGCCGCGAATCTCATCACATCGGATGTGGATGACAACGATAAACCGTTCTGCACCGGCGAGCGCACGGCCGAAGGCTATTACCGGGTGATCAACGGCATCCAGCAAGCGATTTCGCGCGGCCTCGCTTATGCGCCTTACGCCGATCTGATCTGGTGCGAAACCGGGAAGCCGGACCTCGCCTTCGCTCGGCAATTCGCCGAGGCCATCCACAGGCAGTATCCGGGCAAACTGCTTTCCTACAACTGTTCGCCTTCCTTCAACTGGAAGAAAAATCTCGACGACGGCACCATCGCCAAATTCCAGCGCGAGCTGGGCGCGATGGGCTACAAGTTCCAGTTCATCACCCTGGCCGGCTTCCATGCGCTGAACTACGGCATGTTCGAACTGGCGCGCGGTTACGCCACCGAAAACATGACCGCTTATGTGAAGCTCCAGCAGGCTGAGTTTGCGGCGGAAGCCAACGGTTACACGGCGACCAAGCATCAGCGCGAAGTCGGCACCGGTTATTTCGACGAAGTCACGCAGGCTGTGCAGGCGGGCAAGTCGTCGGTAACGGCTTTGACGGGTTCTACTGAAGAAGAACAATTCGTCTGACCCTGTTCCACAGTTTTCTTACCGCCGCGGTGTAGCAGGCTTTGCTTGTTCCCGTGGCGTTTCTTATTTATCATTTGGCGAAATCATTTTTCACAATATGAAATTTCAATCCGGAGCCTCAACGTGACTCAGCCGAATGTTCCCGCCGGCATGCAAGTGCTCGGCAGTGTCTCCCCCGAGTATGCGCAGATACTCACCGGCGGCGCGCTCAGCTTTCTGGCCAAGCTGCATCGCAGCTTCAATGCACGCCGAGTCGAATTGCTTGCCCGCCGCGTCCAGAGACAAAAGGAAATCGACTCCGGCAAGCTGCCGGATTTTCTCGCCGAAACCAAACCGATTCGCGATGCTGCATGGGAGGTCGCCGCAGTACCGAAGGACTTGCAGGACCGTCGCGTGGAAATTACCGGACCGACCGACCGCAAGATGGTGATCAACGCGCTCAATTCCGGTGCCAACATGTTCATGGCGGACTTCGAGGATTCGTCGACGCCGACCTGGGACAACCAGGTTCAAGGCCAGATCAACATGCGCGATGCGGTCGCCGGCACCATTTCGTTCACCAGTGCCGAGGGCAAACAGTACAAACTAGCCGAGAAGCCGGCGACGCTGCTGGTGCGCCCTCGCGGCTGGCATCTGAACGAAAAACACATCGTAATAGACGGCCAGCCGATGTCGGGCTCGCTGTTCGACTTCGGGCTGTATTTCTTCCACAACGCCAGGCCGCGCATGAAAAAGAAATCGGGTATCTACCTCTATCTGCCGAAGATGGAATCCCATCTCGAGGCGCGGTTGTGGAACGAGGTGTTCGTATTCGCGCAAAAGGAATTGGGCACACCGCAAGGCACCGTCAAGGCCACCGTCCTGATCGAGACCATTCTCGCAGCCTTCGAAATGGAGGAAATCCTTTTCGAACTACGCGAGCATTCGGCCGGCCTCAATTGCGGCCGCTGGGATTACATCTTCAGCTGCATCAAGAAATTCCGGAACCAGAAGGATTTCATCCTCGCCGACCGCAGCCTCGTGACCATGACCAGCCCGTTCATGCGCGCCTATTCGCTGTTGCTGATCAAGACCTGTCACAAGCGCGGCGCCTTTGCGATGGGTGGCATGGCCGCGCAGATCCCGATCAAGAACGACTCCGCGGCCAATGAGGCCGCGCTTGCCAAGGTGCGTGCGGACAAAGACCGCGAGGCAACCGATGGCCATGACGGCACATGGGTCGCGCACCCCGGGTTGGTCGCAGTAGCAAAGGAGGCATTCGACAAGGCGATGAATACGCCCAACCAGATCCATAAAAAGCGCAATGACGTCAACGTCGCGGCAAAAGACCTGATCAATTTCCAGCCGAAAGGCCCGATCACCGAACAGGGCCTGCGCATCAACATCAACATCGGCATTCAGTACCTTGGCGCCTGGCTCGCCGGCACCGGCTGCGTGCCGATCTTCAATCTCATGGAGGATGCCGCAACTGCGGAGATTTCCCGGGCCCAAATCTGGCACTGGGTCCGCAGCCAGCATGGCGTTCTCGACGACGGCCGCAAGGTCAGCAAGGAATTGTTCCGTCAGCTCGTGCCGCAGGAACTGGCCAAAGTCCGGGAGATGCTGGGCGACAAGGGTTATGCAGCGGGCAAATACGAAGAAGGCGCCAAAATGTTCGAGGAACTAACGCTCGCTGAGGATTTCGTCGAGTTCCTCACCCTGCCCGCGTACGAATACGTCACCGCGCACGAACACCGTTGACCTCCATTCGGGTCGCCGCACGGGGTGGGTGGCCCGGCCTTAAGACATGCCACGGGTCGTCCTTTTCAACAAACCCTACGGTGTAATCTGTCAGTTCAGTCCGTTAGCGGGCAAGCTGACGCTGAAAGACTTCGTGCCGATCACGGGCATCTATCCCGCCGGCCGGCTTGATACGGACAGCGAAGGACTGCTGATCCTGACCGACGATGGCGCCTTGCAGCACACCATCAGCCATCCTGCGAAGAAGTGGCCCAAGACCTACTGGGTACAAGTGGAAAACATTCCGGACGAAGCGGCACTGATGCGATTACGGACCGGGGTAGACTTGGGAAATTTCGTCAGCGCACCGGCAACGGTCAATCCGATCGCCGAACCGGCCGGTTTATGGGAACGCAGCCCGCCCATTCGGTTTCGCCAAAGCATTCCGACCAGCTGGCTCGAAATCGAGATCAGCGAAGGCAAGAACCGCCAGGTTAGGCGCATGACCGCAGCAGCAGGATTTCCCACTTTGCGCCTGATCAGGCACCGGATCGGTCATTGGACCCTGGCAGGACTCGGTTCCGGCGAATATCGCCTTTTCCCTTCCGAGGAGAGGAAGCTTTGGTAAGAACAACCAACTTGTAACAAAATATGTCAACCGGCCATGCCGGCGGGCGTTAAGGGCCGTGACACCTAGATAGTGTCATCCCTGAAGAACTTATCAATGGAGAAGACCAGCATGAAGAAGATTATTGCCGCCCTGATCGCCGCCCTGTTTGCCGCTGTTACGTTCTCGGCCGTTGCCGCTGACGAAGCCAAGCCGGCCGACAAGCCCGCCAAGTCCGCGAAGAAGCACAAGAAGGCCAAGAAGGAAGAAACCGCTGCTCCGGCAGCCGCTGCTCCGGCAAAGCAGTAAGTTTCACGCCGCTGCAAACGACAAGGCAGGGAATTATTCCCTGCCTTGTTTTTTTGAGCGCGGCCTGAGGCACTCTATAAGTTCCCTTCATCCCGGTGGTTTGACGCCCCCGGCAAAACTCCTTATTCTTGCGAGCGCTTTTCGGACTGGTGAAACGCTCCGGTTCGGCATATTTTTTTCCTGATCCAGAAATAACGGAACCTGCTATAAAAAAACTCACTGCGCTCATCCTGCCCGCCGCGGTTTCCTTTTCCGCATCCGCCGGCGTGGCGCCTACCGCCCCGAATTCGGCATTGGCCCAGTCCGGCGCGAAGATAGCCCGTCCATCCAAGAATTGCAAATCAAGAGGGCGTACGCCATGGGCGAGTGGACCGACCTCATCAAACTGACCGTCGCGCTGCTGGCGATTGTCGATCCCGTTGCCAGCATTCCCGTCTTCCTCAGCACCACCACCGGCTACACGCAGGCCGAGCGGCGACGTGTTACACAGGTTGTCGCAATCACTGTCTTCTGCGTGCTCGGAGTCGCGGCGCTGATCGGTACGCAGGTGCTGCGTTTCTTCGGCATCAGCATCCCCTCCTTCCTGATTGCAGGCGGAATTCTGCTTCTGCTCATGGCAATATCGATGCTGCAGGCCCGTGAAAGCGGCATCCGCCAGACCCCCGATGAAGCCGAGGAAGCGTCCGAAAAAGATGCGGTAGCCGTGGTGCCGCTCGGCATTCCGCTGCTCGCCGGTCCCGGCGCGATCAGCACGATGATCATCGCCACGCATCATTCGGAAGGCTTTTTCGGCCATTTCACCCTGCTGATTCCCGCGGCACTTATAGCGATCACGGTGTGGGCGACATTTGCGGCGGCCACTCGTATTTCCGAGCGACTGGGCAAGACCGGCATGAATATCATTACCCGTGTCATGGGGCTGATCATCGCCGCCATCGGGGTCGAGTATATTTACCGCGGAATGATCGAGTTGTTCCCGAAGCTGGTCTGAAAGCCGACATGGTCTGGAAACCCGATGTAACCGTTGCGGCAGTGGTGGAACGCGACGGCCGTTTTCTCCTCGTTGAGGAACAAACCGAACGTGGCTTGTTGTTCAACCAGCCAGCAGGGCATCTCGAAGCTGACGAGTCGATTGTCGCGGCAGTGGTCAGGGAAACACTCGAGGAGACCGCCTGGGAATTTGCTCCGGAACACCTGGTTGGCGTATATCGCTGGCGCCCTTCCGGCAGCGAAATCACTTATGTTCGCTTCGCCTTTTCCGGCCGTCTGGAAACGTATCACGCCAATCGATCGTTGGACGCCGGAATCGTGCGCGCGGTCTGGCTCAGCCCGGAAGAGATTCGCGCCGGCCGCGATCGCCATCGCAGCCCGCTGGTCGTGCGCTGCATGGAAGACTATCTGGCCGGAGTACGGGCGCCGCTCGACCTGCTGGTGGACTACAACTGATCCGGAATCGCAACGTGGGCAAAAAGCAACGCATTGTCGTCGGCATGTCGGGCGGGGTGGATTCCTCGGTCGCGGCCTGGCTTCTCAAGGAGCAGGGTCATGACGTCGTCGGCCTGTTCATGAAGAACTGGGAAGACGATGACGACGAAGAGTACTGTACATCGCGGCAGGACCTGATCGATGCAGTTTCGGTCGCAGACCTGATCGGTATCGACATCGAGGCGGTGAACTTCTCCGCCGAATACAAGGACCGCGTGTTCAATAGTTTCCTGGCCGAATACAAGGTGGGGCGAACGCCAAATCCCGACGTGCTGTGCAATGCCGAAATCAAGTTCAAGGCTTTCCTCGATCATGCGCTGCAACTGGGCGCGGACCGCATAGCCACCGGACATTACGCACAGGTGCGCGAAGTGGACGGCCTGTTCCAGTTGCTCAAGGCGGAAGACGGAACCAAGGACCAGAGTTATTTTCTCTACCGGCTGGACCAGGCGCAGCTGGGAAGCACGCTTTTTCCGCTGGGTGCGATGTACAAGCGCGACGTGCGCGAACTCGCCGCCAGACTCAAGCTGCCGAACCACGACAAAAAAGACTCCACCGGAATCTGTTTCATAGGCGAACGGCCGTTCCGGGAGTTCCTGAATCGTTATCTGCCCACGCAGCCCGGGGACATGATCACCCCTGGCGGAAACGTTGTCGGCCGGCACGTGGGTCTAATGTATTACACCCTCGGCCAGCGTCAGGGACTGGGCATCGGCGGGCGCAAAGAAGGCGACGGCGAGCCGTGGTACGTGTGCGGCAAGGACATGGAAACGAATCGGCTTACCGTCGTGCAAGGTCACGATCATCCAGCCTTGCTGTCGGACGCGCTCACGGCCAATGACCTCACCTGGATCAGCGGAGCGCAGCCCCACTGCAACTGGGTATACGGCGCGAAGACGCGCTACCGGCAGAAGGATGCGTCTTGCGAGGTCGAGCGGGTGGATGCGAACTCGTGCGAAATCAAATTCGCGGAGCCGCAATGGGCGGTGACACCCGGTCAGTCGGTTGTCGTCTACGAATCAAAAGTCTGTCTGGGCGGCGGCATCATCGACAGCGCCGTCCCGGCGGCGACCTAGCGTTGCGGCACGGTCGCCTCAAAAGGCGGCAGCTTGAATAATTTCTCCGCGTGGCGCAGCAGACTCGGATATTTGCTGCGCCAGTCGATCTGCAACTCCTTTGGCCAACGGCCCTCCTGCACCGGCAGCACCGCATCATCCATCATGCCGTCGGCCAGCGCTTCCCAGCGGTGCACCTGAATGCGCTGGCGTACCGGCTCCAGGATCAGGCGGCCCACCGGGGAATATAGAATCGAGGTATTCCACTCGGCATCGAACCATGCCCGCGCCGCACAACCAATGCCGCAGTGGCGCTCATCGTGATAAAATTATTCATATCGATTAGCCACTTGGATGATGCCTCTTTCCGCTCTCACCGCCCTGTCCCCGCTCGATGGCCGTTATCGGGACAAAGTTTCCAGACTCTCGGATTACTTCAGCGAATTCGGCCTGATCCGCTACCGCATTCTGGTCGAAGTCGAATGGCTAAAGGCTCTCTGCGCCGCGAAAGCGCTCGACAACATTCCCTCCCTTTCACCTGCCACGGTGCAGCAACTCGACGCCGTGATGCGCGACTTCTCGGTCATCGACGGTGAAGCGGTAAAACAGATCGAAGCCCGCACCAATCACGATGTAAAGGCGATCGAGTACTGGCTCAAGGAAAAGCTCTCCGACAATCCCGAAATCGCCGGTATCACCCGCTTTGTGCACTTCGCCTGCACCTCCGAGGACATCAACAATCTTTGCCACGCGATGATGCTGAGGGATGCTCGCGCGCAAGTGATGCTGCCTGCGGTCGATACCCTGATAGATCGCCTGAGTGCACTCGCCCATTCGACCGCGTCGCTGCCTATGCTGTCGCGCACGCACGGACAGCCGGCCACCCCGAGCACTCTGGGCAAGGAAATGGCGAACGTCGTTCATCGCCTGCGCCGGCAGCGCACCCGCGTCGCGGGCGTCTCGCTAACGGGCAAGATCAATGGCGCAGTCGGTAACTACAACGCCCACCTTGCGGCGTTTCCGGACTTCGACTGGGAGAAGTTCTGCCGCGACTTCGTCGAAAAGCTCGGCTTCGAATTCAACGCCTACACCACGCAGATCGAACCGCATGACAGCATCGCCGAATTGTTCGATGCCTGCACCGGCCTCAACACCATACTGCTCGACCTCGATCGCGACGTCTGGGGTTATATCTCGATCGGCTATTTCAAGCAGAAGGTGAAAGAAGGTGAAATCGGTTCGTCGACGATGCCGCATAAGGTCAACCCGATCGATTTCGAGAATTCGGAAGGCAATCTCGGCCTCGCCAATGCACTGCTGTCGCACTTGTCGTCCAAATTGCCGATCTCGCGCTGGCAGCGCGATCTGACGGACTCGACGGTACTGCGCAACATGGGGGTAGCACTGGGTTACAGCCTGCTCGCCTACGACGCCTGCCTGCGCGGCTTGAACAAACTCGAGCCCGATCCGAAGCGCCTCGCCGATGATCTGAACGCCAACTGGGAGGTCCTGGCCGAACCGATCCAGACGGTCATGAAGCGCTATGGTATCGAGGATGCGTACGAGCAGTTGAAGGCACTCACGCGTGGCAAGGACGGCATCAATCGCGATACGCTGCATCAGTTCATCCGCAGTCTGGCCATTCCGCCCGTGGAGAAGGAGCGCCTGCTCGCCCTGACGCCGGCTACTTACACCGGCCTGGCGGAGCAACTGGCCAAGCGCACCTGAAACGTCAACGCGTGCGCCTTGCGCGCCAGAATTCGATGATCGCCGGCATCACGGACAGCACGATGATGCCGAGAATGACCGCTGTCAGATTGTTCCTGACCAGCGGCAGGTTGCCGAAGAAAAAACCGGCGTAAGTCAGCAGCGCCACCCACAGCACCGCTCCGGTCACGTTGAACATCAGAAAGCGTCGGTAGCTCATCGCACCGATACCCGCCACGAAAGGTGCATAGGTGCGGATGATCGGAACGAAGCGTGCGATGATGATCGCCTTGCCGCCATGGCGCTCGAAAAACGCGTGGGTCCGATCCACGTAAGCGCGTTTGAACAATCGCGAATCATCGAACCGGAAAACTCTCGGCCCCAGATAGCGCCCGATCGAGTAATTCAACGAATCCCCGCCAATCGCCGCCGCAATCAGCAAAAGCACCAGGCCATGTACGTTGAGTTCGCCTGCGGCGGCAATGGTTCCCGCCACGAACAGCAGCGAATCGCCGGGCAGAAACGGCGTGACGACCACACCGGTTTCCAGGAAAACAATGAGAAACAGGATTGCGTAAACCCATGCGCCGTAAGACTGGGCCAACTCCCGCAGGTGCTGGTCCAGGTGCAGAATCAGATCGAAAAAACCGGAAAACAGATCCATCGCGGATCCGCTCCCTTAGACGACCGCTTCTTCCTGCTTCTTCTCGGGCTTGATGAAATCCTCGCGGGTTACGCCCAGCCACATCACCAACGGGCTCGCCACCAGGACCGACGAATAAATCCCGAACAGGATGCCGATGGTAAGCGCCAGCGCAAAATAGTGCAGCGTCTCGCCGCCGAAGATCAGGATCGACGTGACCATCAACTGCGTACAACCGTGCGTGATGATCGTACGCGACATGGTGCGGGTGATGGCGTTGTTGATTACATCCGGTGTGCTGGCCCTGCGCATCTTGCGGAAATTCTCGCGAATCCGATCGAATACGACCACCGATTCATTCACCGAATAACCCAATACGGCGAGCACTGCTGCAAGCACCGGCAGCGAAAATTCCCACTGGAAGAAGGCGAAAAACCCCAGGATGATCACCACGTCATGCAGGTTGGCGATGATCGCCGACACGCCGAATTTCCACTCGAAACGAAGCGCAAGATAAACCACGATGCCGATGGACACCAGCAACAACGCCAGCGCTCCGTTTTCGACCAGCTCCTTGCCGACTTGCGAGCCGACAAAATCGACACGGCGCAACTCGACGGACGGATCGTCCTGGCGTAAGGCCTTGATCACGGTTTCGGACAACTGGGCGCCGGTTACGCCCTGTTTGGCCGGCAAGCGGATCAGTGCGGTCTGCGAGCTGCCGAAGCTCTGCACCGTCGCCTCCGCGAGATTCACCCGGTTCAGCGTCTCGCGGATCTTGTCCACGTCCACAGCGTGTCCGTAGTTGATCTCCATCACCGTCCCGCCGGTGAATTCGACCCCGAGATGCAATCCCTTCGTTACGAGAAAGACCACCGCCAGGATGAAGGTGATCAACGAGATGATGTTGAACACCAACGCATGGCGCATGAAGGGAATGTCTTTGCGGATGCGGAAAAATTCCATTTGTTCGTCCTCTGCGCTAAATCGGGCGAGCCGCGATCAGGCGGCCGTTTGCCGTTTGTACCAGTCGGTATTGCCGATCGGCAATTTTTCGAGCTTGCGCCGGGCACCGAATATCAAATTCACCATGCTGCGGGAAACCAGTACGGCACTGAACATCGATGTCAGGATGCCGAGGCAATGCACTACCGCAAAGCCGCGCACCGGTCCGCTGCCGAACATGAACAACGCGATGCCGGCAATCAGGGTGGTGATGTTCGAATCGAGAATCGTCGCCCAGGCCCGTTCGTAACCGGCCACGATGGCAGCTTGCGGCGTGGTGCCGTTACGCAATTCTTCCCTGATGCGCTCGTTGATCAGCACGTTGGAGTCGATCGCCATGCCGAGCGTCAGCGCGATTGCGGCAATGCCGGGCAGGGTCAGCGTGGCCTGCAGCATCGACAGCAATGCAACCAGCAGCATGAGGTTTATCGCCAGGGACAGCACCGATATCACACCGAAGAGCAGGTAATAGGCCATCATGAAAATGGCGATCAACGTGAAGCCGATAAGCGTGGAATCGAAGCCGCGCTTGATGTTGTCGGCACCAAGGCTGGGGCCGACCGTTCGCTCCTCGACGATTTCCATCGGCGCCGCCAGTGCGCCGGCGCGCAACAGCAACGCCACGTCTCGCGCCTCAGTAGTCGTCATGCGGCCGCTGATCTGCACACGGCCGCCGGGAATTTCCGAACGGATCACCGGCGCGGTGATGACTTCGCCCTTGCCCTTTTCAATCAGCACCATCGCCATGCGCTTGCCGATGCTCTCGCGGGTGATCTGCTGGAAAATCGTGGCGCCGCGTCCGTCCAGATTGATGTGGACGGCGGGTTCACCGGTCTGGCTGTCGAATCCGGGTTGCGCATCGGAAATGCGGTCACCGGTCAAGATTACCTCGCGTTTGAGCAGATGCGGGGCGCTCTCGCGATCGTAAAGCAGCTCGTCGCCGAAAGGCAGCTGGCCGCCGATGGCGGCCTGCAGCGAAGCGGCATCGCTGTGTTCTTCGTCCACCATGCGCACTTCCAGCGTCGCCGTGCGGCCGAGAATATCCTTCGCCTTGGCCGTATCCTGGACGCCGGGAAGCTGCACCACCACGCGATCAGAGCCCGCCTGCTGGACGATCGGCTCGGCGACGCCGAGTTCGTTGACCCGATTGCGCAGCGTCGTGATGTTCTGCAGGATGGCGAATTCCTGGATGCGCTTCTGGACCTCGGGCCTGAGCGCGGCAGTGATTGTATATTCGGAGCCGGCGTCGGCCGGGTTCAGCAGCAAATCCGGATTCTGTTTGCCGATTTCCGCGGCCGCCTGGTCGCGCGCCTGGCTGTCGCGAAACTTGACCACGACGTTCTGCCCTTCGCGCGAGAGTCCGGCGTAGCGAATTTCCTTGCCCCGCAACGTGGTACGGATATCGGCGACGTAGCGGTCGGCAGCCTTGGTCAGCGCGCCTTTCATGTCCACCTGCAGCAGGAAATGCACGCCGCCGCGCAGATCGAGGCCGAGATACATCGGCAGAGCATTGATTTTGGTAAGCCAGCGCGGAGAGCTGGACAGCAAGTTCAGCGCCACAACATAGTTCTCGCCCACCGCACCTTGCAACACATCCTTCGCTTTGAGTTGCGTGTCGGTGTTGGCAAATCGCACCTTGATGCTGGCCGGATCGAGAAACATGCCGTCGGGCTTGATACCAGCCTGGCTTAGCGCCTGGTCGACGCGCGACAACAGCGTTTCGTCGATCTTGGCTGTGGTTTTGGCCGGGGAGATTTGCACGGCTGGTACTTCGCCGAAGAAATTCGGCAGCGTGTACAGCAGGCCGACGACCAGCGCGACGGCGATCATGACGTATTTCCAGAGCGGGTAGCGATTCATGTATGCCTTATGCAGCGCGAATAGTCGGGTGTGAACTGCGTTCTTGAAGGATTACCGAACCTTTCTGGCCGTTAACCCTTTTCGGCGTTCTTGATAGTTCCCTTGGGCAGCAAGGTCGTGATGGACGGTCTCTGTACCTGGATTTCAACGTTCGGGGAAATCTCCACCGAGACAAAATTGTCACCGACTTTGGTGACCTTGCCGAGCGTGCCTCCGGCCGTGACCACTTCATCTCCCTTCTGCAACCCGGCAAGCATGGCGCGATGTTCCTTGGAGCGCTTCGACTGCGGCCGGATCATCAGGAAGTACAACAACACGAACATCAGCACCAGTGGCAGCATTTGGAATAGGTCGAATCCCTGGCTGGCCGGTGCGGCCTGGGCGTAAGCATTGCTGATCAGCACGGATATTCCTCCAATATGATTTTTGCGCTCAAGAATTGAATGGCCGCCGCCGGCGTGCCAGTCCTGCGGTTGCGGCGCCGAGCCCTAAAAACGTCAAGCCCAGAAAACATTCAAGCCCTGAAAACATCCCTGAAAACATGTTGGGCCCCGAAAAAGTGGCGCATTTTAGCACGGCTACCCTTCCCCGAACCCCGCCGATGCGGCATATTCCGTCAGCCTTCCAGCATCGATGGCTTGACGCAGTTCGCCCATTAGCTGCTGATAGAAATGAAGATTGTGCACAGTATTGAGGTGGGCGCCGAGAATTTCATTGACGCGTTGCAGATGGTGCAGGTAGGCGCGCGAGAAATGCCGGCAGGTGTAGCAGCCGCATTCCTCGTCGAGCGGCCGGATGTCGTCGCGATAGCGGGCGTTGCGCAGCCGGATCGTGCCGTTGCGGGTAAAAATCCAGCCGTTGCGCGCATTGCGCGTCGGCATGACGCAATCGAACATGTCGATTCCGTTCACTACGGCATCGACGATATCGGCCGGCGTGCCCACGCCCATCAGATAACGCGGCGCACCGGAGGGCAGTTGCGACGCCGTATGGCGCAGGACGCGTTGCATGTCGGCCTTGGGTTCGCCCACTGACAGTCCGCCAATTGCATACCCATCGAAGCCGATTTTCCGCAGGCCGCGCAGCGACTCGTCGCGCAGCGCTTCATGCATGCCGCCCTGAACGATGCCGAACAACGCATTGTTATTGCCGCCATGAGCGCGCTTGCTGCGCTCAGCCCAGCGCAACGAGAGCCGCATGGAAGCGGCCGCCTCGCGTTCGTCGGCGGGATAAGGCGTGCATTCGTCGAATATCATGACCACATCGGAATCGAGCGTGCGCTGGATACGCATCGATTCTTCCGGGGACAGGAAGCATATGTCCCCGTTCACCGGCGAGCGGAAGCTGACCCCCTCCTCGCTGATCTTGCGCAGCTCACCCAGGCTGAACACCTGGAAGCCGCCGGAGTCGGTGAGGATCGGCCTCTCCCAGGCCATGAAGCGATGCAATCCGCCGTGCGCAGCGATGACGTCCAGCCCGGGCCTCAGCCAAAGGTGGAAGGTATTGCCGAGCACGATCTGCGCACCAACAGCATGCAGATCCTCGGGGCTCATGGCTTTCACCGAACCATGAGTCCCCACCGGCATGAAGACGGGCGTTTCGACGCTGCCATGGGCGAATGTCAAGCGGCCGCGCCGGGCCAGTCCATCCCTGGACAGGATCTCGAACTGCATGTCAGGCCCCCGCGCGCAAGTTCGCGCCGGCGCGATCGATCAGCATGGCGTCGCCATAACTGAAAAACCGGTAACCGTGATTCACGGCGTGCTGATATGCAAGCCGGACATGTTCGATACCTGCAAAGGCGCTGACCAGCATCAACAATGTGGACCGCGGCAAATGAAAATTGGTCAGCAGGCGATCCACCAGCTTGAAACCGTATCCGGGCCTGATGAACAGCCGGGTCTCGCCATTTCCGGATTTCAGTTTACCGGACTGTGCCGCCGCTTCCAGAGCACGCAGGCTGGTCGTGCCGATTGCGGTGATGCGGCCGCCGCGCTCGCGCGCATCGGCTATCGCCCTGACCGTGGCATCCGGAACCGAATAGCGCTCGCTTTGCATGACATGGCTGTCTATCTCGTCCACCCTCACCGGTTGGAAGGTGCCCGCGCCGACGTGCAACGTGACATAAGCCAGCCCCCCACCGCGGGCCTCGAGACGATCCAGCATCGCTTGGTCGAAATGCAGACCCGCGGTCGGAGCGGCGACTGCGCCCGGATGGCGGGCATAGACAGTCTGGTACCGCGCCAGGTCCTCAATGCCGGCGGGTCTTTCGATATACGGCGGCAGTGGCACTTCTCCCAGTCTGTCCAGCACGGATAGCACCTCGTCGTCGAACTCCAGCAGGAAAAAATCGCCTTGCCGCTGAACCATTACCGCGCTTGCCGCATCTCCGAACCGGATTATTTGCCCCGGTGAAGGGGCATGGCTTGCACGCAGCATGGCGAGCGCGCGGCGCGGCGCCACAACGCGCTCGATGAGCGCCTCCACCTTGCCGCCCGTTACCTTCGCCCCCAGCAATCTCGCCTTGATCACCCGCGTATCATTGAAGACGAACAAATCCCCTTCCCGAACGAAATCCGGCAAGTCGGTAAAACGGTGGTCCGAACACTGCCCGGTATTGCCCTCGAGATGGAGCATCCGGCTGGAACCGCGCTCGGCAGCCGGAAACTGGGCAATGAGCGCCGGCGGCAGCTCGTAGTCGAACTCTTCTATTCGCATCGCGCGCATTATATCGATGGGTACGATCGAACCCGGTTGCCCGTTGAGACCGAATTGTCGATAATTGCGCTCCCGTGCCGGGATGGCGGAACTGGTAGACGCACGGGACTCAAAATCCCGCGCCCCTCAAGGCGTACCGGTTCGATTCCGGTTCCCGGCACCACTCCTCTACTCTGGACGATCGGCTGGAGCCGCTTACCGCCCTTTACATCTATCGAGATATGTAGAGTTGAAACTTCTCATCAAGAACATCGACAACGACGGACGGCTGGCCTTGATCCCGAATTTCGTGGAGACCAAATGGACAATCGAAATGGCGGACGAAAATGACGGCAATGAATTTGCGCGCCGGTTAGCGGACGCCGATGCGCTGGTTTCCATGAACTGGGCGAAAAGCATGCCGCCCGCACCAAAACTGCGCCTGCTCCAGCTACCCGGCGCCGGAACCGACGAAGTAGCGTTCGACGCAGTCCCCTCTCAGGCTGCCGTGTGCAATGTCTTCGAACACGAAATCGGCATTTCAGAATACGTACTTTCGGCCATGCTGCAATGGGTCATTGGAATTCCGCGGATGGACGCTGCACTGAGGCGCGGCCAGTGGCAGGGTTCACATCTGTGCGGCCCGCGCCATGGCGAACTATTCGGACAGACCTTGGGAATTGTCGGTTATGGCCGCATAGGCCACCAGGTCGCAGCACGCGCGCGGGCTTTCGGCATGAAGATCGTGGCATGCAACCGCACCCCCAAGTCAGGAGACGGCTTTGTGGAAAGCGTGGAGTCCATGGAGAAATTGGATGAATTGCTGGCAAAATCGGACTTCGTCGTGCTGGCGCTGCCGCTCGATCCTTCGACGATCAGCCTAATCGGCGCAAGTCAGCTGGAAAAAATGAAGTCTTCGGCGGTGATCATAAACGTCGCACGCGGAGCATTGATCGACGAATACGCGCTATTCGCCGCATGCAGCGATCACCGCATCGGAGGCGCAGTGATCGACACTTGGTATCGCTATCCCTCCCAAGGATCCACACATGGCGAACCTTCCAGTCTGCCCTTCCGCGATCTGGACAACGTAATTATGACCCCGCACGGGTCGGGTTGGACGGAGGGCTTGCGGCCACGACGCTGCCTGTTGATTGCTCAAAACCTTGACCGGCTGGCACGAGGCGAACCGCTCGTAAATGTAGTCCGGCAGGCATCTGCCAGGCATTGAAATAGCTCACTGAAAAAATGAACAAGTACGCAATCGAAGAAGCCGCAAAAATCATCTGGAACACCTGGCGGGCAAACAAGCGCATCGATGAGCTTCCGGCAACATGTCGGCCCAGATCACGCATCGAGGGCTATCGCGTTCAGACGAGAGTTGCCCAGTTGTCAGGCCAGGATACGTTCGGCTGGAAAATCGCGGCAACCAGCAAGGCCGGGCAGCAGCATATAGGCGTCGATGGCCCGCTCGCTGGACGATTGCTGGAAAAGAGGGTGTACCATTCCGGCGCCACCGTGTCGCTGTTAAACAACATCATGAATGTCGCGGAAGCAGAATTTGCATTTCTCATGGCACGCGATCTTCCACCGCGCGGGGTGCCTTACTCCATCGAAGAGGTTATAGCCGCAGTCGATACGATGCATCCGGCGATCGAGATTCCGGATTCCAGATACGAGAACTTCGTAACCGTCGGCGCCGCACAACTCATTGCCGACAATGCCTGTGCGAGCTACTTTGTTCTGGGCCCAGCCACGGTCGCCGACTGGCGCCAGCACGACGTGGCAGATCATCCGGTAACAATTCACGTAAATGACCGGCTGGATCGAAAAGGTAAAGGCGCCAACGTGCTGGGAGACCCACGCATTGCGCTTACGTGGATCGCCAACGAATTGTCGTTGACGGACGACATGTTGCGAGCAGGACAAGTGATTACAACAGGTACGTGCATCGTGCCGGCGGAAATTACCCAAGGAGACTCGCTCGTTGCTGATTTCGGAATTTTCGGCTGTGCGGAGGCGCGATTGGAATCGTAGACCGCCACGGAAAACTGTTGCAGGATTTTCGGGTGTTTGTAGGTGTGTTTCAGCTTCCGTGCGATGGTGCGGTCTGTGATTACGGCCAGCGTGACTCATGTCGCCAGATAAATTGAATTCAAGAAATTGCAAATATCGAGTGGCTCCGGGAATGCTAGACGGATATGGCAATGGCAATCGACAGGAACTGAGCTCGTAATGCAGCTTTACTACCCGCGCTCGTTTCTAAAACTGATCCTGGCTGGTTTCTCGCTGGCGGTTCTGCCGCTCATATTCGCACTTATTAACAACGCTTACTCGATCCACCAGCTCGCTACCCATAGCCAGCGCGCGGTATATCAGGCAGTGCAGACTACGCAAAGCACCCGATTCCTGATAGAACAAATCACCAGCATGGAACGCAGCATCCGGCAGTTTGCGATCATAGGGGACCCCTCTCTGCTACAAGGCTACGCGCTCGCCCATGAACGGTTCATCGATACCGTGCGCAAGATGTCAGCGCTGCCGCTGGATTCCAAGCAGAAGCAAGCAGTGATGGCACTGCGAAATCGTGAGTATTCGCTCTTCGAGCGAATCGGCCGATCAGGTGCGAAGCCCGAAATAATCAATCCGGCGGCAACTGAACTTGCCGAACTGTCCGAAACAGCGCGCGTACTCGATGAGCAGGGCAATTCGTTGGTCGATCGCGAAGTCGACACCATGCAGAAGATGGCCGGCGAAATCCAAAAATTCATTTTCTGGCAATTGCTCGCCTTAGTACCCATTGCCCTTCTTCTAGTAATCGGTGCGACGATGCTTATTTCCAAACCGATCGCGCAACTCGAGTCGGCAATACAGAAACTAGGCGAAGGACGATTCGATGCGCGCGTTGTCGTTACCGGCCCGGCGGACCTGGAGTCACTTGGACGTCAGCTCGACTGGCTGCGCCTTCGGTTACTTGACCTGGAGGAACAGAAATCACGATTTCTGCGGCACGTTTCGCATGAACTCAAAACTCCCCTGACGGCATTGCGTGAAGGCGTGGAGCTGCTCTCCGACGAAGTCACAGGAAAGATGACCGCCGGCCAGTTCGAAATTGCGCGCATTCTGAGACAGAACACCCTGAGACTGCAGAAACTGATCGAGGACCTGCTCAGTTACCACAGCGCGCAATTCCACACGTCTGCTCTTACGTTCTCGCAGTTCAATCTAAAAGGCCTGGCTGCGCGTGTCGCTCAGCAGCATTCGCTGGCGATGCGGGCCAAAAATCTCAGCCTGAACTTGGCGGCATCCGAATTCAACATAGAGGCCGACGAGAACAAAATTGAAGCAATCGTGGATAATCTGCTCTCGAACGCGATCAAATTTTCTCCGGCTGGTGGCACGATTCGCGTGCAGCTGCGCCGACGCGGATCGGACGTCGTGATCGACGTCATTGACGAGGGACCTGGAATTCTTCCGGAGGATCGGAGCCGGGTATTCGAACCTTTTTACCAAGGCGGCTCCGAGTATACGGGACCGGTAAAAGGCACGGGGCTGGGCCTTGCAATCGTTCGGGAATACGTCAATGCTCACCATGGCAGCGTCGAGATCATCGTTGACGGCAATCCCGGAGCACACCTGCGTGTCATACTGCCGACACGGCAGGTGGAAATAGCCGCGTGAGACTGAGGGGGAAGTGCGTTTTCGTGGCTATGGTTGTACCTGTAGTTGTAATTGTCGCCGCTTGCGCCCCGGCGGACAGCAAGAGTACACGCCGCGATGGACCCTGGTACCAGGCGGTCGTCGAGCCCATGCAGAGCGATCCCGATCGCATAGCCAGGTTTTACGACCGGCTGCTGACACTGAAAGCCCATGAGCTCGCCGGCGAACTGGATGCGACCCGACAGTCATTCGAGAAGGACGGGTCGGAACTTAATCGCCTGCAACTTGCTCTACTCCTTTCGTTGCCTGGTGCGAGTTTCCGCGACGACAACGCCGCAATTGCGTTGCTGCACGCGTTTGTGAAGGACAAGGGTCGAGAAGGCTCGACTTTGCGCCCGCTGGCGATATTGCTGCAGTCCGAGCTGCTGGAGCTGCGGCGTACCGAGGAAGCATTGCAACAGCAGTCGGCCAAGCTGAAAGAAGAACAGCGTCGTGTCGAAGCCTTGCAGCAGAAGTTAGAGGCGATACTCGATATGGAAATGAAAATGATCGAACGAGAGCAGAATCTTCCCAAGAAGAAATGACCATGTCCAAGGCACGCATTCTCATCGTCGACGACGATCCCGACCTCCTGCGCCTGCTGACATTCAGGCTGGAAGGAGCCGATTATGCAGTGGAAAGCGCTGACAGCGCCGAACGCGCGCTCGCTCGATTGTCGGTCGCGATTCCGCAGCTTGTAATTACCGACCTGCGCATGAGCGGCATGGATGGCATGGCGCTGTTCGAGAACATTCACAAGAGCAATCCCGCGCTGCCGGTCATCATCCTGACCGCGCACGGGACAATCCCCGACGCGGTGGCTGCCACCCAGCGCGGCGTGTTCGGCTATCTCACCAAACCGTTCGACAGCAAGGCTCTGCTGCAACAAGTCGAGAAAGCCATCGCCTTGGGCGGGGGCAGGATCGACCAGGGCAATGGCGGAGCCGACTGGCGCGCCGAAATAATCACCCGGAGCCTTGCAGTGGAAAGCATCCTCGGCAAGGCCAAATTGGTGGCAGGAAGCGATGCAAGCGTACTGGTGCGCGGCGAGAGCGGTACCGGAAAGGAATTGCTGGCCAAGGCGATCCACAAGGCTAGCCCGCGCTCCGCCAAGCCGTTTGTGGCAATCAACTGCGGCGCCATTCCCGAGCAGTTGCTCGAATCAGAATTGTTCGGCCATATGAAGGGGTCGTTCACGGGCGCCGCACGCGACTACAAGGGATTGTTCCAGGCCGCCGAAGGCGGCACTGTGTTCCTCGATGAAATCGGCGACATGCCCCTTCCGCTGCAGGTAAAACTCCTGCGCGTCCTGCAGGACAAGGAAATCCGGCCGATCGGTACGACTCAGACGATTCCCGTGGATGTACGCATCATATCGGCTACCCATCGCAATCTCGAAGAAGCCATCAAGGCAGGCAGCTTCCGCGAGGATCTCTACTATCGCCTCAATGTGGTCTCGTTCGGATTGCCCGCTCTTTCCGAACGGCGCGAAGATGTCCCCGTTCTCGCCACCCACTTCCTCAATCAACTCGCCGATCGGTATAAAAAACCGCTCAACGGCTTCGCTTCCGAAGCGATGGAAATCCTGGTCAAGTCAGCCTGGCCCGGCAATGTGCGCGAGTTATACAACGTCGTCGAACAGGCAGTTGCCCTATCGACCACGTCGATCATTACGCCAGCACTGGTCGACAGCGCTATGCGCGGCCAGAGCGCCGAACTGTCCTCTTTCGAATCCGCGCGCAGCGAATTCGAACGCGACTACTTGGCCAAGTTACTCAAGATTACCGGTGGCAACGTAACCCAAGCGGCGAGGCTGGCAAAGCGGAACCGTACCGAATTCTACAAACTGCTGCAGCGTCATCACCTCGATCCCAAGCTGTTCAAAGCCATTTGACCCTGAATCCATGTCGTCGCGGAAGACATGAACTTCAACAATTATTCAATTGATTGACCTCGTAATATGTCGCCCTGTCTCCATCAGGCGACAATTCATCGCCGCAGGTCCCTGAAGAAAAGAGGCAACCAATTGTATTTAAATTTTAAAATTACTCTGGCACGGCAGGTGCTTTGGATTTAGTAAATTCTTCATAGCCAAGCAGCTTTTGCCGTAATGCTGGCTGTATAAGGCAAAGCCGAAAAATCAAATCATGACGGACCAGAAAAATACCCTGCTCACGCCGCTGGTCATCTCAGCGGCAATTTCGGTCATCGCTTTCAGCGGCATCGGTGTCGCGGCGATAACCGGGAATCTTTCCATTACTCACTCGAGCCTCAATCCTTTCTCGAGTTTTACCAATGCACCTGTGAGCGGAATTATTCAGGCACCGGCCATTCCGTCTGAGGGACATGAGGGACTGACCCGCAATCGCGGGGAAACACTGGCCGAGGGCAAGCCCGTCAACTACCAGTTTGGCGCACGCATACCTGCACGCAAGCCCGTCTGCCCTGATTGTGGCGTTGTGGATTCGATCCTTCCTGGTCGTGCCCAGCCAGCCAAGGGAATTACCCGCGCTCTGGCCGCCGGCAGTGAAGGCGAAACGATTTTAAAAATTGCGGCCGGGAGCGCCGTAGAGGAAGTTGGTGAATCGCGCAAAGCCGGTTTCGTGGTGACAGTTCACATGGAAAACGGCACCGTGCGGACCATTTACGAAAGCGAGCGTCCGTCGTTCGACATTGGCGAGCGGGTCAAACTGGTCAATGGATCGGTCATCAGGCTTGGTTGAATGTGAATCCAATGGAGAATAACGAGCCATCAAACTAAGAATCGACTGATCACATAACCTTCTTCAATGCGCTTTTGCGTGTTTTACGCCCGGTTTCCTCCCTTATCGGGCGTTTTTTTGCCTGCTCGTTACAGGCGTAGGTTCCATTGGTCGCCTGCCCTTTCCGGATTGACCCGGTCGAGATCTCGGGCCAATGCAGAAGAATCGACGCCACCCACAAGAAGGATCAACTGTTAATGAAGAGGCTTGCCCCACTGATCGCGGTTGCCTTGATTTGCGCCTGCACCGCACCGAAAAAGGACGCCAACGTCAATCTCGCGGGTTACCCACCCGCGTTCCGTGCCGGCTATCTGGATGGATGCGAAAGCAGCAAACGGACGATCGGACAAAAGAAGCACGAAGACCGCTTCAGGCACGATCCGCAATATGCATCCGGATGGCGAGACGGTTATGACATTTGCGGAAAACGAAAAAAATAGCATGGTTTGCACGGCACCAATCTCAATCAATCGGAGCAACCCGTAATACCTGCCCGTGGCAAGAATTCGCATGAGTCGATAGCCCGGCGCTCCTGCACTGTCCTTTGGATGGCTTAGAATAGTCAGCGTCAGCTTGCTTGATATTCTCAAGCTCGCAATTCACCAGCCAAAACAGGAGAACTACATGAACGCCCCCCTCGCCCGCCCCTCGTTCCGCTGGGAAGATCCTTTGCTGTTCGAAGAGCAACTGAATGACGAGGAGCGCATGGTGCGAGACTCGGCACGCGCCTATTGCCAGGACAAGCTCATGCCGCGCGTGCTCCTGGCACACCGGCTGGAACGATTCGACCGCGAGGTATTCACTGAAATGGGCGCTCTCGGTTTTCTCGGCTCCACGTTGGAGGGTTACGGTTGTGCGGGAGTGAGCCACGTCTGTTACGGATTGATCGCTCGAGAGATCGAACGTGTGGATTCGGGCTATCGCTCCATGATGAGCGTGCAATCCAGTCTCACCATGTATCCGATTTACGCCTACGGTGCCGAAGCGCAGCGCAAGAAGTATCTGCCCAAGCTCGCCTCCGGAGAATTTCTGGGGGCATTCGGATTGACTGAACCGGACTTCGGATCGGACGCGGGCAGCATGATAACCCGCGCACGCAAAGTTGATGGCGGCTACCTGCTCAAGGGCGCGAAGATGTGGATTACGAATTCGCCGGTGGCCGACGTTTTTGTCGTATGGGCCAAGGATGACCGGGGCATCATTCTCGGCTTCATTCTTGAGCGCGGCATGAAGGGCCTTTCCACGCCGAAAATAGAAGGAAAATTCAGCTTGCGAATCTCGATAACAGGTGAGGTCGTCATGGATGACGTATTTGTCCCTGAAGAAAATCTGTTGCCGAATGTCGAGGGGCTGAAAGGTCCGTTCGGATGTCTGAACAAGGCGCGCTACGGGATTGCCTGGGGGGCGCTCGGCGCCGCCGAGTTCTGCTGGCACGCAGCGCGCGACTATACGCTGGAAAGAAAACAGTTCGGCCGACCCCTGGCGGCGAACCAACTGATCCAGAAGAAGCTTGCGGACATGCAAACCGAAATCACGCTCGGCCTGCAAACCGTGCTAAGGGTGGGCCGTCTGATGGACGAAGGCCGCGCCGCTCCCGAAATGGTATCGATGATCAAGCGCAATTCCTGCGGCAAATCGCTGGACATCGCCCGGCTTGCGCGCGACATGCACGGCGGCAATGGGGTGTCCGACGAATATCACGTGATACGTCACGTCATGAATCTGGAAGCGGTGAACACCTACGAGGGCACCCACGACGTACATGCACTGATTCTAGGTCGCGCCCAGACCGGCCTGCAGGCATTCACCGGATGACCCACCTCACCCCTTCCCTCTTTCCCCCGCAAGCGGGCGGAGAGGGAGAAGACAGGCGGGCGACCGTCGGTCGCTCTCTTGTGTTTCAGCTCCTTCTCCACTCTGGGGAGGAACTCCGTCGACACGGCGTTGGCTTAGCCATCCGGCGCGGGAGACGGAGCTTGGCGCGCTACCCGCGGACGGGTGATTACATCACTAACGTGTCCGCGCGCGCGGGGGATGAGGTGGTGGCTCAGACGCAACGGCCGCCATCCACTTCGATGCAGGCACCGGTGATGAAATCCGCCTCGTCGGAAGCGAGATAGAGGCAAGCGTTGGCGATGTCGATCGGCTTGCTGAAACGCCCGAGGGGGATGCTGGCGACGAACTTCGCGCGCATCTCAGGTGTATCGGATCCCATGAATTCGGCGAGCAGCGGCGTGTCGCCCGCCACCGGGTTGACCACGTTCACCCGAATCTTGTCCGGCGCCAGCTCGACTGCCATCGCGCGACTGGTGACGATTGCCGCACCCTTGCTGCCGTTGTACCACACCAGCCCCGGCCGCGGCCGCACACCGGCCGTTGATGCGATGGTAATGAGCACGCCCCCGCCTCGTGTGCGGAAGTAAGGCACGACGGCGCGCGCGCTGTGGAACAGGCTCTTCACATTTACGGAATAGACGCGATCGAACTGCTCTTCCGTCACATCCAGAAGCGGCTGGTTACGATGCGTCGTACCTGCGTTGTTGATGACGATGTCGAGGCTGCCGTAGGCGTCCAATGTTGCTTTCAGCAACCGGTCCCAATCCACCGCCTTCGATACGTCCCCCTCCACGAACTTCGCGTGTCCGCCGTCGGACGAGATCTCTTTCGCGACCCGTTCGCCGCCCTCGGGTTTCAGGTCGTTGACGATGACCTTGCATCCCTCTTCTACGAAACGCTTGGCGATGCCCTCGCCGAAGCCGGACCCTCCGCCAGTCACGATCGCAATCTTGTTCTTGAGTCTCATGCTTTTCTCCTCGTTGAACCTCTCATCCCGAATTGTATAAAAAAGAATGGGAGCCGGGCGGGCTCCCATCCCTGGTTTCTCTGGCGCTCGATCAGGCGCTCTGTGTCGTCACACAGACCTGCTGGTTGCCTTCCGAACTGTCCCCGTTTTCCCGGATGCCGACCTTGTTCAGGTCCACATCGTGACGCACCGCTGTCATTTCCGCGAGAATCGACACGGCAATTTCGGGCGGGGTTTTGCTGCCGATGTTCAGCCCGATAGGTCCGTGAAGACGGCTAAGCTCGGCCTCCGAAAGATCGAACATCATCAAGCGCTCATGCCGCTTTTGCGAGTTCAGACGCGAGCCCAGCGCGCCGACGTAGAACGCCGGCGACTTGAGCGCCTCCATCAGCGCCAGATCGTCGAGCTTGGGGTCGTGGGTCACCGCCACGACAGCGCTGTGGGAATCGAGATTCATCGCCATCACAACGTCGTCAGGCATGCCGCGATCGAGAATTGCGCCTTCCACGTTCCAGGTATCGGCGTACTCCTGACGCGGATCGCAGACCGTGATGCTGTAGTCGAGCGCTTGCGCCATCTGCGCCAGATATTGCGAAAGCTGCCCTGCTCCGATGATCAACAATCGCCAGCACGGCCCGTGCACCGTCGTCAACCGCCTTCGATCAAAGCTGAGCGAGTCGTCCGCCCGGTTTGCCGGCCGCAACGTCACCTCGCCGCTCTGCATATCCAGGGTACGGGCAGTCAGCTCATGGCGATCGACGCGCTCCAGCAGCTCCGTCAGGCGCCGTTTATCGCCGACCGGTTCCAGCACCAGCTCCAGCTTGCCACCGCAAGGAAGTCCGTAACGCGTGGCTTCATCCTTGCTGATTCCGTAGGACGCAATCTCCGGCCCGTCGATCGCCAGCGACTTGTTGCGGATGCGAAGGATCAGATCGTCCTCCACACAACCGCCGGATACCGAACCGGCAACCAGACCGTCGCCGCGTATCGCGATCATTGCACCGGCAGGCCGGGGGGAGGATCCCCAAGTCTCGACGATGGTGGCGAGAATCACGCGATGGCCCTCGTCGAGCCACGCGACACTGCTGCGCAAAACTTGTAAATCGACACTATCCATAAGGCTTGCCTTGTTCACGACCGTTCTGCTCGAACGGGAACAACGATTCTAATCCAGGCCGACTGCACAATGCCAATAAAAACCCCCCGGCGGAAACCGCCGAGGGGTCGAAGAAAAACAGGTCGCCCGGCCATACCGGCCGGGCTGACTACACCTTAGGCGGAGCCCTTGATGTTTTCCGGCGAGAACGGCAGGGTACGGCAGCGCTTGCCGCTGGCGGCAAAAATCGCATTGCCGATGGCCGGCTGGATCACCGCAGTGCCAGGCTCGCCCAGACCACCGGGCGTGCTGTCGCTCTTGATGAAGTGAATATCCAGGACCTTCGGATTTTCATTCATCCGGGCGACACGGTACATGTCGAAGTTGGTCTGTTCGACGCCGCCATTCTTGATGGTGATTTCACCCCACATGCAGGCCGATTGACCGAAGTTGATCGTGCTCTGCAACTGTGCCAGCGCCTGGTCGGGATGCACCAGGGTACCGGCGTCCACAACAGCCGTAACTTTCTCGACGGTCACGTCGTAGCTGGAGGACACGCTCACTTCCGCGACCATCGCAATCACGGTGTTATAGCCTTCCATCACCGCTACGCCCATGCCCCGGCCTTCCGGCATTTTCTTGCCCCAGCCAGACTTGGCGCGAACTTCTTCCAGTACCCTCTTCATGCGGGCACCGACCGGCACACCCGCGGACAGGCCCGACCATTGATGCTTGGTCGATCCCATGTCGAGCATGTCGAGACGGTACTGAATCGGGTCTTTTCCGGCTGCGTTTGCCAACTCGTCGATGAAACACTCGAGTGCAACAGCGTTCAGGTTGTGCGACACACCGCGCCAATAACCCGGCGTCACGCCAGCGTCGTGCATCTGGTACGTGAGTTTCATGTTGGGGGTGTCGTACGGATAGTTGTCGATGCCTTCCACAGCGAACGGATCGATACCATCCTTGACGATGCTCGGGAACAGGCGCGCCGAGATCGAGGGGCTGGTCGAATGGAAACGCATGGCGACCGGCTTGCCGCCTGCATCCAATCCGGCAGCGAGCTTCATCAGGCTGGCAGGACGGTAGGAGTCGTGCGTCATGTCGTCTTCGCGGCTCCACACCATCTTCACCGGCGCGCCAACTGCCTTTGAAATTTCCGCGGCGTCGATCGTGTAATCCACTTCCACGCGACGGCCAAAGCCCCCGCCGAGGAACGTGGTATGCACTTCGACCTGCTCCGGCTTCAGTCCGGTCGCACCAGCAACCACGTGTGGCACCAACTGCTGGAACTGGGTCGGGGTGATGATGATGGCCTTGTCGGCACGCACATCCGCCATGGTGTTTTGCGGCTCCATCGGCGAGTGCGACAGGAACGGCAATTGGTAGGTGGCTTCCACTTTCTTGGCCGCCTGACCCATGCCCGCTTCCACATCACCGTGCTCACGGAACACCGCACCGGGCTGCTCGCTGGCAGCACGAATGCCTTCCCAGATCGATTTCTGGTCGTTACCCGCGTTCGGACCGCCATCCCAGGTGATCAGCAGCAGGTCTTTCGCTTTCTTCGCCTGCCAGTAGGAATCGGCTACCACTGCAACGCCGCGGCTGTACTGAACCACCGCTTTGACGCCGGGCATCGACTTGGCGCGGGAATCATCGAAACTCGCCACCTTGCCACCGATGATCGGGGACATTGCGACCGCGGCGTAGAGCATGCCGGGCACGCGGGTGTCGATACCGAATTGCGCGGTGCCGTTCACCTTGGCAACTGTATCGAGGCGTTTCTGCTTCATGTTGCCGACCACCTTGAACTGGCTCGACGGCTTGAGCGGGACGTCCTTCGGTACTTCCATCGTCGCCGCCTTGGCGGCGAGCTGGCCGTAGGTGGCCTTCTTGCCGCCGGGGCCGGTGACCATGCCGTTGGCCGCCTTCAGTTGAGAAGCGTCAGCGCCCCATTCGCTGGCTGCAGCAGCAACCAGCATCATGCGGGCAGAAGCTCCCGCCTTGCGCAGCTTTTCCCAGGCGTCACGCACCGCAGTCGAGCCGCCGGTGAGCTGACCACCCAGAAGGGCATTGATGTACACCTCTGCAGGCGGCGCGAACTCGACTTTGACCTTGTTGATGTCGACTTCGAGTTCTTCGGTCACCAGCATCGTCATCGAGGTGTAGACGTCCTGGCCCATTTCGGACCGGGCGCACATGATGGTGACGCTGTTGTCGGTACCGATCTTGATCCAGGCATTCGGCGAACTGGTATCCGCGGCCGCTTGCGCGATGCGCGATCCGGTGGGCAGATAGAACCCTAGCGCCAGTCCGCCTGCGACGGAACCGCTGACCTTCAGGAAATCACGACGAGTTTCATTTTTGATCATATTTTCCATTTGTCATCTCCCCCTTAGGCCATCTTCGCGGCTTGTTTGATAGCCGCGCGAATCCGAGGATAGGTGCCACAGCGACAGATGTTGCCGGACATGAAAGCGTCGATATCTTCGTCAGAGGGATTCTTGTTGGTAGCAAGCAATGCGGAGGCCGACATCATCTGGCCGGGCTGGCAATAGCCGCATTGCGGCACGTCCAGTGCGACCCATGCCTTCTGCACCTTGTGATTGCCGCCGAGGCCTTCGATCGTCGTCACCTTCTGGCCGGAGACGGAACCGATGGAGGTCTGACAGGAGCGCACGGCTTGGCCGTTCAGATGCACCGTACAGGCGCCGCAGAGCGCCTTGCCGCAACCGAACTTGGTGCCGGTCATGCCCAGAGTGTCGCGAAGTACCCAAAGCAGCGGCGTGTCCGGCGCGACATCCACGCTCGTGCTCTTTCCATTTACGTTGAACGAGATTTTCATTGCAGAACTCCCCCTTGGTGAGGAATGAAGTTATAGGCGTAACACTGAGATAGTTACGCCGGCCAAAATACACGAATAAAAACTGCCTTACAACTCTTTACCCTACATTGTTCAGGCGTCCGAAAGAACCCTTCGCGCAATTTGCCCGCACCCCGCAAACCCGCACCAGGACTGGGTTTGCGGGGTACGTGCTTTTGCTTGCGGAATCATCGAAATCGAGATTCCAAACGATGAGAGCATGGGATTCGGATGTTGCAATGCAATATCCACATGTTGAAACGCGATTGCAGTGCAGCAATCATTTCTGGAACCGGCATCGTGTGCGTGCGCCGAGCACAGCTGTGCGCGCAAAAGGGAAATTCAGCGGTGCGGTTTGGCGTCCTCGAATTTCTTCAATTCCAGGCGCGCGATCTGGTTGCGGTGAACCTCATCGGGTCCGTCCGCGAGCCGCAGGGTGCGATTGTGGCTGTACATCATCGCCAGCGGAAAGTCCTGGCACACGCCCCCGCCGCCATGCGCCTGTATCGCCCAGTCCATGACCTGCTGCGCCATATTGGGCGCGATGACTTTGATCATGGCGATTTCCGCCTTCGCTTCCTTGTTGCCAAGGGTATCCATCATGTAGGCCGCCTTGAGCGTAAGCAGCCGCGCCTGCTCGATCATCAGACGCGATTCGGCAATGCGCTCGTGCCACAGGTTGTGCTCGACCACCGGCTTGCCGAAAGCAACCCGGCTCTTCAGGCGTTTGCACATCAGTTCCAATGCACGCTCGGCCTGGCCGATGATGCGCATGCAATGGTGGATCCGGCCGGGTCCGAGGCGGCCCTGCGCAATTTCGAAGCCACGGCCTTCTCCCAGCAGCATGTTCGAAGCCGGCACGCGCACGTTGTCCAGTGTCACTTCCATGTGGCCATGTGGCGCATCGTCATAACCGAACACGCTGAGCGAGCGGACGACCTTGACGCCCTTGGCGTCTGCCGGCACCAGAATCATCGACTGCTGTCTGTGGCGATCTGCGCTGTCCGGATCGGACTTGCCCATCACGATGAAGATCTTGCAACGCGGATCGCCGGCACCGGACGACCACCACTTGCGGCCGTTGACGACGTACTCGTTGCCCTGGCGCTCGATGCGGCACTGGATATTGGTCGCGTCCGACGAAGCCACTTCCGGCTCAGTCATCAGGAAGGCCGAGCGGATTTCGCCATTATGCAAAGGCGTCAGCCATTGCTTCCGCTGCTCCGGCGTGCCGTAGCGCAGCAACACTTCCATGTTGCCGGTATCGGGAGCCGAACAGTTGAACACTTCCGGAGCCCAACTGCTCCGTCCCATGATTTCGCACAGCGGCGCATATTCGAGGTTGGTCAGTGCCCCGCCGTGGTCCTTGGGCTGCCACAGGTTCCAGAGGCCGGCGGCGCGGGCCTTCGGCTTAAGCTCTTCGACGATGCGCGTCGGAATCCAGGCATTGCCCTTGGCGCGGTTCTCCGCTATTTCCTCGAAAAAGCGCGCCTCCCGCGGATTGACATGCTCCTGCATGAAAGCGGAAAGTTTTTTCTGCAGATCCTTGATCTTGTCCGAAAATTCGAAATTCATGGCTGTTCCTTGAGGTTTTTAAGCGGGAGCGCTGTTCAACTCGGCCGGCGCAGTATGCTCGAAGGCCTTGATCGCATTGCGCAGAAAATCCGGCAGCGGCACGGACTGGCGTGCGACCGGATCGGCGTTGACATAGACCACCTTGCCGCTCACCAGCAGTTGGTCGGCACGATGGATCTCGACCCGGAAGTCGAAGCTGGACCGTCCGAGGCGCTCGACCCGAACACACACGTCGACCTCATCGTCATACTCAGCCGAGGCGTGGTATTCCACCTCAGCCTTGCGCACATAAAGGTCGGTGCCGTGCTGCGCCAGTCCGTCCGGATAGGGATAGCCGAGCGCACGGTGGTACTCGGTGATCCCCACGTCGAAATACGTCAGGTAATGGCCGTTGAACACGATGCCCTGCCTGTCGACCTCGGCCCAGCGCACGCGCAGCCGGTGGGCGAATCTGAATTCCTGTCTTGCCATGGCGGATCCTGTTCAGTCGAAGCGATAGGCATCCATCGCCAGAATGCCGAAGGTATGGCTGCGATGGATGCGGCGGCCTGCGACCTCCGGATTGCCGGCGCCGGCTGCCGCGAAGATCGGCAGGAAATGTTCCTCGCTCGGATGATTGCGAGCGGCGTCCGGCCCGCGTTCGCGGTAATGCAGAAAATCATCCGTGTTCCCGCTTTCGACGGTGTGCGCGAGCCACTCCTGAAAACCGGTTACCCATGCGGGCGGCGGCGCATCGCGCCGATGGCGGCCGAACTCATAAAGGTTATGCGTGGCGCCGCCGGAACCGAGGATCAGCACGCCTTCGTCGCGTAGCGGGCGCAACGCTTCGCCCAGATGAAAATGATGCTCGGTCCCAAGCGGCGGCTGCACCGTCAGTTGCGTGACCGGAATGTCGGCATCGGGATACATCAGCAGCAACGGCACCCAGGCGCCGTGGTCGAGACCGCGGGTCGGATGCACGTGCGTAGCGATACCTTTGCCACCCAGCAGGTTGCTCACGCGCAATGCCAACTCCGGTGCTCCCGGCGCCGGATAAGCCAGCCGGTACAACTCCTGGGGAAAGCCGAAGAAATCGTGAATGGTCTCGGGACGGGCCGCCGCGCTGACCGCGGCTTCGCCGCTTTCCCAGTGCGCCGAAACGATCAGGATCGCTTTCGGCTTGCCGAGCGACTGTCCCAATCCGGACAGGAATTCGCGTGCGGGGCTGGCTTCGATGGAGAGCGTCGGGGCACCATGGGATATAAAGACGGCCGGAAATCGCTCAGCCATACCGCCGGCCCACCCACTCCGCCACGAGCACGGGTTTGGTCTCGCCTTCGCATTCCATCACGATATCCCAGATCATCTGTACGCCGCCTTCGATGCGCTGGAACTCTTTCAGCTTGAAGCGAGCGCGCAGACGCGAGCCCGCTTTCACCGGGGCGGTGAAACGCAGACGATTGAATCCGTAATTCACGCCCATCTTCGATTTTCCGAACTCCAGCGACTCGTTGAGGAAGTGGCTCAGCAACGACATCGTGAGAAATCCATGCGCAACCGGCGCGCCGAACGGCGATTCACGGCGCGCCCGTTCGACGTCGACGTGGATCCACTGATGATCCCCGGTGGCATCGGCGAACTGATCGATGCGTTCCTGCGTGACCTCAAGCCAGTCGCTGACCACGATTTCCTGGCCTGCTTTGCCGGCAAGTTCCTCGATACTGCCGAACACCACCCGCGCCATCCTGTCCCCCTTTTGCGCCGCTTAAGGCCGGCAATGTACCGGAATCGCCGCGCGTGCGCATTGCGCGTGGCGATTCGAGCCGGGACAATGGGCAATCAACGATTCACGATGGAGACAACAGATGCAGATCGGCATGGTGGGCTTGGGACGCATGGGCGCGAACATGGCGCGGCGGATGGCACGCAAGAGCGTGCATGTGGCCGCCTACGACGTCAGCCCCGTGGCACGCAGCGCGCTCGCGCAGGAGAGCGGCGTCACGCCGCACGCGGAACTGACCGCGCTGGTGACGGCACTGCCGGTACCGCGAGTCGTGTGGGTCATGCTGCCGTCCGGCGAGATCACCGAGCAGGCCCTTCAGACATTGGCGAAGCTGCTCGCCAAAGGCGATGTGCTGGTCGACGGCGGCAATGCAAACTACAAGGATTCGCGGCGGCGCGCCGGTTGGCTCGCCGAGCGCGACGTCGGCTTCGTCGATGCCGGCGTATCCGGTGGTGTATGGGGGCTGGACAACGGTTACGCGCTGATGCTGGGGGGCGAAAAAGACGCCGTCGCCAAAGTCGAACAGTTCGCAAAAATACTCGCGCCCGCGCCGGATCGCGGCTGGATTCACTGCGGGCCGGCAGGCGCCGGGCACTACGTCAAGATGATCCACAACGGCGTCGAATACGCAATGATGCAGGCCTACGCCGAAGGTCTGTCGATGATGAAGGCCAAATCGGAATTCGACCTCGACCTCGCTGCCATAGCTGAAATGTGGCGTCATGGCAGCGTCGTGCGGTCCTGGCTGCTCGATTTGACCGCCGATTTCCTGAAGAATGGGCAAGCGCTGGAGTCGATCAGTCCGGTCGTCGCCGATTCCGGCGAAGGCCGCTGGACCGCAATCGAAGCGATCGAACTCGGCGTGCCGGCGCCCGTGATGAGTCTGGCGCTGATGGCGCGCTTCGCCAGCCAGGGACAGGACGACTACGCCTCAAAATTGCTGGCAATGATGCGCGCGGGCTTCGGCGGCCACGCAGTGCAACCGACGAAGCCAAAATGATCGTCATCCTGATGGGCGTGTCCGGCGCCGGCAAGACCACCATCGGCCGGATTCTGTCCGGGAAGCTGGGCTGGCCGCTGTTCGATGCCGACGAATTTCATTCCGCCGCCAGCATCGAGAAAATGCGCAACGGCATTCCGCTCGAGGATGCAGACCGCTGGCCATGGCTGGATCGGATGAATGCGATGCTTAGGGAACGGGACGCGCGCGGCGAAAGCGTGCTACTCGCCTGCTCGGCGCTCAAGCAAGCGTACCGCGACCGGCTTTCAAAAGGGACTGCGGAAATACGCTGGATCTACCTCAGGGGAGAATTCGAACTCATCCGCAAACGCATGGAAGCCCGCAAAGGCCACTATATGAAAGCCGGCCTGCTCGAATCCCAGTTTGCCGCCCTCGAGGAGCCTCGGGATGCACTCAGTGTCGATATCGATGATTCGCCAAACTCGATCGCTGATTCGATCTTGCGCCGGCTGCAAGAATCACCGGCGCGCAAGACAGGTTCGGACAAATGAGTCGCGTCCGGAAAAACGCCGTATACGAAATCCGTGGATCTGCGCAGCAATTCGGACAAATCTGGCTGCGCGGCATCCGCTACATGGCCGACAGCATCGCCGAAAAGAAACAATACCTTCGCTGACTTGAATAAACCTTCACCGCAAAGACGCAAAGGCGCAGAGGTAACGCAAAGGAAAACAAGGATGGATTGGCAGTTCCGTTCGTTCCCGCGTTACGCGAGTCATGGTAGAAAATTACCGGGTTCTGGCACTCGTAGATTCGCGTGATTCTGACAGGACGCCCTACCCGAATGAATACGAGCACCGATAAACATTCACATTCACATTTGTGATTTTCTTTGAGTTACCTTTGCGCCTTTGCGTCTTTGCGGTGAAGAACTGCTGGTCTTGTCAGGTCTTGAACCGGGCGGCGACCGCGGCACTCTCCCGCACCAGCAGGAACTGATCCGAAGTCACGGCGACGAATTGCGCGCCGTGCTCGATCCAGCGTTTGGCATCGGCTTCCGCAAAGGCCAGTATGCCCGGCACCTTGCCGGTCTTCTTGATGCGGGTCAGCGCATCGGCCATCGCCGCCTGCGCTTCCGGATGTCCCGGATTGCCGAGATGCCCGAAATCCGCGGCCAGATCCTGCGGACCGATGAAAATGCCGTCGATGCCATCGATCGCCGCTATCTTCTCGATCTCCGCGACGGCTGCGCGCGTTTCGACCTGCACCATCAGGCAGATTTCGTCATTGGCATGCGCGAAATAATCCTTGACCCGGCCGAAGCGATTGGCGCGCGAGTTTGCCGATACGCCACGCACGCCTTTGGGGGGGTAGCGTACCGCCGCAACAGCACGCTTGGCTTCTTCCGCGCTCTGCACGTAAGGCAGCAGCAAGGATTGCACGCCAAGATCGAGCAGGCGCTTGATGAGCACGGTGTCGTTCCAGTAGGCGCGCACCAGGGTCGAGACCGGATAGGCGGCGATCGCGTGCAACTGGTGATGCACGTTCTGCAGGTCGGACGGGGCATGCTCGGTATCCACCAAAACCCAGTCGAAGCCGGCTGAAGCGCAGATCTCCGCCGATACATGGCTCGCCAGGCTCAGCCAGCACCCGGTCTGGGTGCGGCCCGCACGCAGCGCGCGCTTGAGCTGATTGAGGTGCATGTCCATTTGCTTCTCCCGATAATTGTTTTGTCGACGCGCGATTGTACCCGCTCTTTGACAGCGGGCATGCCGCGGCCGACAATGCGCGCTCGCGGAGAAACCCGAATGAATACACTGCATTTCGAAGGCGTGTTTCCCATCCTGGCCACGCCCTTCGACGACAATGAAAATCTCGACCTGGAATCGTTCGACCGGCTGGTGCGCTTTATCGGCGCTCTGGGCGTCGACGGCATCACCATCCTCGGCGTTCTCGGCGAGGCCAATCGCCTGCTCGACGGCGAGCGTGAAACCCTGATCCGCACCGCCGTCGCCGCGGCCGGGTCGATGCCGGTCATTGTCGGCGCCAGCCACAGCGGCACGCGCGCGGCCCGGGAGCTTTCGCAGATGGCCGAGCAACTCGGCGCGAAAGCCGTCATGGTCACGCCTCATGCCGAAGCCGTGCCGAACGACGATCGCATCGTCGAATACTACAAAACGATTGCCGACGGCGTGAACATTCCGATCGTGGCACAGGACCATCCGGCCTCGACCCAGGTGCAGATGACTGCGGCGATGTTATTGAGGATCATCCGCGAGGTGCCCCGGGTCGCGAGCATCAAGGAAGAGGCCGTGCCCACCGCCCCGAAGATCCGCGCTCTCGCAGCCGGCATGAAGGAACGCAAGGTGCCGGTGCTCACCGGTCTCGGCGCGTTGTACGGATTGTTCGACCTCGAAGCCGGATCGAGCGGATTCAATACCGGCTTTGCATTCCCCGAAGCCCTGACGGCGATGGTGCGCGCGGCGCGCGCGGCGGACTGGAAGAAGGTGCGCGAAATCTACGCGCGCTTCCTGCCGCTGATCGTATTCGAACAGCAGCCGGGCGTGGCAGTGCGCAAGGAAATTCTGAAATTGCGCGGCGCCATCGGCTCCGGCAAAGTCCGTCATCCCGGCGCAGCATTGCAACCCGCCACCGCCAACCAGCTGCGCAAGCTGCTCGATGCGCTGTTTCCCGGACAGGACCTGTCGCGCCCGGTCGTCGTTTAGGGCGCCGAACTCTCGAATACTCGTTCGTTCGAGTCGGTTACCCGGGCACGCAGCGCGCCGCCTTTGCCCGGACGCAGAGTGAAGCGGAAGGCCGGATTCTCGCTGATCGAGAAATCCACGTCCGCGGAGAAAACCAGCTCATCGCCACGCGTCACCCGCACATTGCGTACGTAGTAGGGCGGATCGTACAAGTGCGTCAACTGATCCATCGCCAGGCCGGAATTGTTCGGATGGCGGATCATGAGTTGCACCGACACCGGTGCCGAAGGATCGGCGGGCGGATCGATGCGCCACTTCATCTGCCCCATCCCGGCCAGGCGCTCGGCCAGTGACTTGCCGGCGGGTGCCGAGCAACCGCCGGCGGCCTTGATGAAACGTTGCACGACCAGCAGCGATCCGTCGGCCCGCTCCGCAATCACGCGCACCCACGTGTACTCCTCGATCCGCACCCGCGTTTCCAGGTCGGGACTACCGCTGCCCTCGCCGAATTCGAAGATTCCCGCGATGGGCGAAGGATTGTGGTCGATGACGACATAGAGTTTCTTCGTTGGCGCGTCATTCTGCGACGGTCTGACGCGGATCGCCAGCGGAACCACCGCCGCGTCCGCGGCACGCGCAGGCATTTCCAACAGAACCATTCCGACGGCTCCGCCGTCCATAATCGGACGATCGCCGAACAGGTCGGCACGCACTTTGCGCCAGATCTCGGTGTTCGGACTCGCGCTATCGTCCGCCGCAGCGGCGGTCAGCACGATCAGCGACAGAAACAAGGTCGAAAGGGTTCGACGCACGGTATTCATCGGATTTCAGCGCAGAAAGCAGGCGCGCGCAGCTTCGACAACGGACGCACGATAACGCCCGGCCGCTTTCTGGGCATCCTCGTTGTCGCGCAGCGTCGAACCGCGCTCGCCGGCGATCGTAACGGCTTTCGCCATGGTCTGCGCCTCGACGAAATCGTCGTACTTGTACTGCTCGGCGAGACGATCGATGGTACATGAGCATTTGTTCAGCAATTCGAACTGGCCACCGGTGTGATCGCGCATGCACTCCAGGACGAACGCGACACGATCGGCGGTCGGAAAGTCGTTTGCGCGGCACAGCGGCGCAGCGATAATCATTGCCAGGACCAGGATAGCTTGCATTGCCTTCATTGCAGCACCTCCGGAAATTCATCCGCAATCCGGCCAGACAGCACAGCACTCAGCGATACCAGTCTGCCATAGGCCTGCCGCGCGAGATCCACGTCGCGCGAGCGCATCGACGCGCGCACCAGTCCATTCCATGCAAGCGCATGCTCCGGGTCCCGCGCGACCGCTTCGCGATATTCGGTCAGCGCCAGCACCGTGCGGCCGCGGCGGCTATCCAGTTCGCCCGACAGGAAAACAGGCTCTGCGCTTGACGGTTCGTCGAGCTTCCACTGCGACAGCAGGGTTTGCAACTCATCCCAGCGTTCCTCGCTGATCAGGATGTTGGCGCGCATGAAGTAAGGCAACCGGTCGGGCGCCCGATTCCAGAACGGTTCGCCGGAAATCTCCGCGTCCACGGCTTCGCCGGCATTGTCGCCGAGCCCGACCGCAACCCATTCGACCGGCGCGGAAAAATACTGTGGACCGGCACCGCGCATGCGGAACATGAGGATGCCGACCAGACGCCTGTCGGCATCGAACAGGCCGCCGCCGCTCGCCCCCGAAGTAAAAGCAGCACTGCCCTGAACGACTACACCGTCGTCGTAACGATGCAGACGCGCCACCGCTCCTTGCGCGTAATGTACGCCGGCACCGGCGCTGAAGCCGATCGCACCGACATCCTCGCCGATCGCAAGCTGTGATGCCGGCCGCAACACCGCCGGCCGGGCTTCGAGCAGCGGCACCTGCAGGAGGCAGATATCGTGTTCTGCAGACGTATTACGCGCCACGGCGCTGTGCCGGACACCGGCATACAAAACGGCAACGCGCGCTCCCCCGCGCAACACATGACAGGCCGTCACCACCTTGCCGCGATCGACCACTACGCCGGTGCCAAGGGAATAACCGCCGTTGGGACGAGAGACTTCGACTTTGACGACGCCGGAAGACACCGCGATCCAATAGGCCTGATCGAAAGGCGCGCCTTGCGCCGCCGTGCAACAGCAACCGACTGCAATGACGAGTTCGAACATCTTCAGCATGCGGTGGCGTCTCAGCGTATCGGTTCACCCCTGTCATTCACCATCGGGATGTTGTATTGCTGCAGGATCCGGGCGATTTCTTCGCGGCTCTGATCGAGCGCTTGCTGGACAAGCGAGCGCCACGCCTTCTCCCCCTGGCGCACGCCCATCGACACGCCGAAATCGACGCGCACACCAGGTTCCGACTTCAGCGGCAAAACCACCAGTTCGGGCGACGTGGCGTGCTTGGCGAAATAGCCTCCGATCGGACCCCATACCACTGCGGCATCGATCTTTCCTCCGACCAGATCGTCATCGATGATCTTGCCCGGATAGTGATTCGGATCGGCGTTCAGCAGCCGGTACGGCACGGCCTGGTCCAGCAGGTTGTGCTTCTTCAGCCAGTCGACTGCGGGCGTGCGTTCGTAGACGCCGATCTTCAAACCCGGGAGCACGGATTTGTCGAGCCCGAGAAACTGGTCCACGCTGGCGACGTCGAGCTTGCGCCCCTTTGCATACACCAATACGTAGGTCGAGCGGAAATAAGGCTGCGTCGTGGCGACCGCGGTGAAGTCGGATGGCACGCCGGTCAGCAGATCGCAGCGATATTCCGATTCGTTCGGCAGTTTGTAGCGGATCGTGTTGCGCACGATGTTGATCCGCTGCGGGTAATGAAAAACCTCCAACGGCAAGTCGAGGTTGCGCGCGAGAATTTCGGCAATCCTGTTTTCGAAACCTTCGCCCTTGTCGTTGGAGAACGGGAGATTGTTGGGATCATCACAGATCTTGAGTGCGCGCGGCTTCTCGAAGGGCTCGTCCTGGGCCATCGCCGCACCGGCGACCGTGGCCAGTGCAACCAGCGCGGCACCGATTCGCCTACTTGATCTCTTCGACCTTGGAACGGGTGATCGCACCGTCGGAGCGTCCTTTGAGGTAGGCATACAGATGATCGATATTGGACATCACCGTGTTGCTGGTCTTGAAGCTCGGCATGCCTTTTTCCAGACGGCCGTCGGTGACGGTCTTGACGAACTCTTCCTTGGTCAGGATCTTAAGACGTTCGATGAGCGACGGTCCGACCAGCCCCTGCTGATTGGCACCATGGCAGCGATCGCAAGCTGCCGCACGCCAGGTCTTGAAACCTTTCAGGGTTTCAGAATCGACTTTGTAACCTTCCGCCACCTTGTAGAGCGGCTCGTCCGCATGACAGGTGAGACAGAAAAAAAACAGCATCGCGGTAAAAATGGTGCGCAAACACATCATTTCCAACTCCGGAAAATGGATGGAATCGCTCAATATGAGGGCGCCCGAGCCCGACGGCCCGGACGCCCCAAGAACGCACGACGTGCCGCTTCGGTTTATTTCTGCGGCAGCGCAAAGACCGTCAGCGAACCGCCCAGGTCGGTGTAATTCGCAAGTTCCTTATAGCCACCCACCGCACCGAGGCCATCCGCGTCTTTTTCCAGGCCCGCCGCCAGCCCGATTCCGGCCCAGCCGCCAATGCCCGAATAAACACCGATAAACTGCTTGCCCTTGTGCTGGTAAGTGAAGACGTTGCCGATGATGCCGGACGGCGTCTTGAACTTGAACAACTCCTTGTTGATGTTCTTGGCATCAACACATTTCAGATAGCCTTCCAGCGTTCCATAGCAGGCAAGTCCGCCGGCAGTCGTGAGCACGCCGCTCCATACCGAAAACTTCTCCGGTTTGGACTGCACGATCTTGCCCGCGTTCGCGTCCCAGACAATGAAGTTGCCCATGTTCTTCTCGCCGGGCGGCGGATACATGGCCAGCGTCGCACCGACGTAGGGCTGGCCGGCGACATACTCGACTGCAAACGGCTCGTAATCCATGCAGACGTGGTTCGTCGGCACATAGAACATGCCGTTGTTCGGATTGAATGCCGCGGGCTGCTGGTCCTTCGAACCGAGTGCGGCCGGGCATACGCCCTTGGTATTCTTTTCCGGACCGTTTTGCGCGGTCGAGTACCTCGATACCACTTGCGGACGGCCGGTCTTCATGTCGACGTGCGTCGCCCAGTTCACGGCCGGATCGTATTTCTGTGCCACCAGCAATGCGCCGTTGGTGCGATCCAGCGTGTAACCGAAGCCGTTGCGGTCGAAGTGCACCAGCGCTTTGGTCATCTTGCCCTTGACGTTGATGTCGGCCAGGATCATCTCGTTGATGCCGTCGAAATCCCACTCGTCGTACGGCGTCATCTGATAGACCCACTTCACGTTGCCGGTGTCCACGTCGCGCGCCCAGATCGACATCGACCATTTGTTGTCGCCGGGGCGTTGCGCCGGATTCCAGGTGCTGGGATTGCCGGTGCCGTAGTACACCAGGTTCAGCGCCTTGTCGTAGCTGTACCAGCCCCAGGTGGTGCCGCCGCCGATCTTCCACTGATCTTCCTGCCAGGTGCTAAGCGACGAGTCGGATCCGACCGGCTGAACCTTGCCGTCCTTCCAGGTCGTGGTCGTATTCGGGTCGATCAGCATTTCATCGTCGGGACCGACGCTGTAGCCCTTCCACGCAAGCTCGCCGGAATTGATGTTGTACGCGGCAAGATAACCGCGCACGCCCCACTCACCGCCGGAAATGCCGGTGATCACCTTGTCCTTGAAGATATGCGGAGCATTGGTGTTCACCGCACCGAGCGAGGGATCGCCGTTCTTGACCGACCAGACGACTTTGCCGGTCCTGGCATTCAACGCCACCAGCGTGCTGTCCGCCTGCTGCAGGAACACCTTGCCTTCGGCGTATGCCAGCCCGCGATTCACCGTGTCGCAGCACATCTGTGGAATGACCGCCGGATCCTGCTTCGGCTCGTACTTCCACTTGATGGTCTCGGTGTTCAGGTCCATCGCGAACACCTTGTTCGGAAATGCGCTGTGGAGGTACATCATGTCGCCGATCACCAGCGGAGAACCCTCATGGCCGCGCAGAACGCCGGTGGAGAAGGTCCATGCCACTTGCATCTTGCCGACATTGGCGGCGTTGATCTGGTTGAGCTTGCTGTAGCGCTGGTTGTACATGTCGCCGGCCTGCATCGCCCAGTTCGCCGGATTGGCAATGTTCTTTTCGACGTCGGAGTTGGCCTGCGCGATCCCTGTCGCGGCGACCAGAGCCAACGGCACTGCCAGGTAACAGAATTTTAGTCTCATCTCTCCTCCTGCTTATAATGTTTGAAGTGGAACGAGGACTTCACATTGCCCCACGGCCATCCAACGTGCTACCTCTCGCGCCGTAACGGCATACACATTTCAGGCGCACGCATTCCGCGAGGACATCACACCGAACGTGTGCAGCTATAACAGCACAGTGCAATTACAGGGTCAATGATTTTTCCGAGTGAAAATGCAGCACGCGCGAGCGGGTATTTCACGCGGGTGTTGCACTTCTGGACAACTGTTTCAGGATGGATCAGGTGCGCCTCGATGCGCTCGATCGAGGCAACAAGCGCAGCGGCGAAACGAAATTGAAAAAGCCGCGATCCGAATCGTCAATCGTGCCGCCAGACGCGGTGATCGCGACCGATTGAATCGCGATCGCCCGGCGCTCCGGAAGACAGGAAGCCGGTTTGCTTGAGTTTGCGATAGAGCGTCGTGCGGCTTACGCCGAGCTGACGCGCCGCCGCGGATATATTGCCGTGATTGTGGCGTATCGTTTCCTGGATCGCGTGCAATTCTATTTTCTCGAGGCTTTCTATCGCGGTCACGTAGGCCGCAGACGGTGCCGTGCCCTGCTCCAACTGCGCGAGGAAATCCTCCGGAAGGTGCCGACGCTCAATCATCTCGCCTTCATCGACCATCGCGATTGCCGTGCGAATCACGGAGTGCATCTGGCGAACGTTGCCCGGCCAGGGATGGTGCACAAATAGCTGCAGCACCTCCTCCGATATGTCGATTCGGCGCAAAGCGCCGGATTCCTTTGCATCCATCGACTTCGCCAGTTCGATGATGTCCTTGCGATGGCGCAACGGCGGCAGCGGCAGCGTCAGTCCGTTCAACCGGTAGTAGAGATCTTCGCGGAATTCGCCGGCCTTCACCAGATCGGCCAGCCGGTGATGCGTGGCGCAGACCACGGCTATGTCGACCTCGACCGGAACCCCTCCCAGCGGCGTGACGGCGCGATCCTGGAGAACACTCAGCAACCGGGCCTGCAGCGCAGGCGGCATCTCGCCGATCTCGTCGAGAAACAGCGTGCCGCCATCCGCGCGCTGAATCTTGCCCGGCGCTCCTTTGCGCTTTGTGCCCGTAATCTCGCCGTCCTCGAACCCGAATAGTTCCGCCGCCATCAACGCTTCCGGGATCGCCGCGCAATTGAGGGCGACGAATTCGCCTGCCGCATGCGGGCCGCTGTTATGGATCGCACGCGCGAACCACTCCTTGCCCGTGCCGGTTTCCCCTTCGATCAGAATCGGTATGTCCCGTCCGAGCGTGCGCCTCGCCTTGTCGATGGTGACCAGCAGCGCCGGGTCGGACGCTCCGAGCGCGTCGAGCGTCAAAGGTTGCCGCGCCGGCTCGCCGAAAAGTTGTTTTTCCTGGTTGGAGGGTTCGAGCGCGGCACTCGGTATCACCTGCCTGGGAACGGCGGGATGCGCGAGTCGCAGAAATACCGGTACACCGCTGTGTTGCAGACGGACCTGGATTGTCGACGGTGACGCGGATCGCAGCTTGTCGAGTACCTGCTCGAAATGTGCATCGAACAATTCCTCGAATCGTCCGTGGAATCCGTCCAGTTGCAGGTCGAGCTGACTGCAGGTCGCCGGCGTAGTCGCAAGAAAATCGCCGTCTGACGAGAACGCGACCTGCACGTCGAAGGGGCTGCCGAGGTAACTCTGCTCGGGATGAACGTTGAATACCACGTCGCGACTGAAGCGGTGCTGGAACATCTGCCTTTCGATGACGCGCACCGACATCTGCACGAGTGCAAGCGTGTGGCGCTGGTGATACCGGTAGTCGCAGGTTATGTCGAGAACGCCGGCGACCTCGCCAAAAGGATCGAGCACCGGCGCTGCCGAACACGCCAGGAAATGATTCTGGCGAATGTAATGGTGTCCGGCGTAGATCACGACCGGTTGGCGCTCGACGATGGCGGTGCCGATCGCGTTGGTGCCCTTCTGATTCTCAGCCCAGGAAACGCCGGGTTTAAGCGCGATATGCTGCGCTTTCGGCAGGAAATCCGGATCGCCCATCGAATGCAGGATGAAACCTTCGCCACTGCACAAGAGCACCACGCTGCCCGACCCGGTGAGTTGATGATGGAGGTTCTCCATCACCGGAGTCGCCAGATTGATCAGGTTGCCATACTGGCTGACGACAATTCGCAGATCGGTTTCGTCTACCCGGCCGATCTCGCGGATGCGATCGTAGGCCACACCGAAGGCGGCGCTGCGCTGCCAGGAGCGCTCGATGAAATCAGGAACGATGCCGCGCGGTACGCGCCCGTTGCTGAGAAACTGTCCGTAGGCGCGACGAATCGCCGCCACATCGGTGGTCGGCTGATTGTGTTTCATTCGACCTCCTCCCCCGTCTCGGCTCAGGTTCGGAGCCGGACAAGAGAACTGTTTATTGCCGGAGATCGTGGCGGAGAGCCTCTCCTGTTGTCATCCATTCGCAGCCACGAACCGGGTGAAGAATCCCGCGTTCTTGACGACGCTTGAGTGCATACAAACACGAGAGCCCCGGCATGGTCAACGTACTTTCCTCGACTGGCGGCAAGAGGAAATATTCATTTTGCAGCGCAAGATTCCGTCACAAGACCGGGTGGGGGTGGACGCTGGTGGCTGCAGGACCGGTTTGCGCAGCGCAACCGAATGAATTTTTTAATCTTCCGGTCGACCATCCGCGCTCTGCGGAAACGCATTTTGGCGCCCTGGAGCACGATACCGGGAGCCGGGGCCGGCCATCTTCATTGCGCAATGCAATATATCTGCGCACCGCAGGCAAAGTCTGAGGCGCGCAGGGACATTCCTCCTATCGGCTGCGCTCGATGCGCACACCGACGTCGCGCGCGTTCGGCACGATGCCGCTCTTGGAGACTTCAATGCGCGCCCATTGCGCATCGAATTTTTCGAGGATCCGGCCAGCCAGCATTTCCGCCAGCGGTTCGAGCAGGTGAAAGCGGTGCGAAGCGAACGCGTCCTTGACGACGCCGACGACGGCCGAGTAATCGATCGTGTCGGCAAGTTTGTCGGTCTTGCAGGCGCGAATCGACGCGCGGCCGATCTCGATGTTGACCTGCAGGGTTCGCGCCTGACGGCGCTCGGACTCGTAGGCTCCGATCAGGGTTTCGAGCCTGATGTCGCGGATGAAAATAATGTCCATGTCAGCGGCCGGATGAGTTGCTGTTCGACCTGGCGGCCGCCTCAGTCGTACTTGATATATTTGAACCGCTGGTCCTCGTTTGGCGTGCCTTCCAGCGGACCGCCTTCCTTGCCCGGTTGCCACTGCACGACCCCCTCGATCTTCTTCGCCAGCGCGAAATCCTTGCCGGTCACGCCTTTCGCCGAATGCGTGACGAGTTTGACGATCACGAACGCGTACGACACGGTAAGGTCCGGATGGTGCCACGCCGCTTCGGCGAGATGTCCGACCGTGTTCACCACCATCAACGTGCCTTTCCACCCGCCGGTCTTGAACTTGCGGCGAATCCAGCCGTCCTCGTAATACCAATGCGGCAACTCCGCGGCGAGTCGCTGCTTGACCTCCGCTTCGCTGTAGGCTTTCTCGGCAGGTTCGCTCATGTTCTCCCCCGGACGCAACGATGCTTTCCCGAACCCATTCTAGCCGGATATTTTTGCGCCGCCAGCGTGTTCCGTTTCACCGCGAACACGACTAACATCGCCACATCGACGTCGCGCATGGAAGACGTTTCAATTTGGAACAGTTGCACGCAGACATGAGGGAACGGCTGGTTCCGGCGCGGACTTCGACTTCCCCATCCGACGGTCGCGGCCATGAGTAGAGTTGCGGAACCCCGCGTGGCCTGGGTGCTGACCGGTTCCGGACACTATCTCAAGGAATGCATGGAGATCGTGCATGGCCTGCCCGGCGTCGACCTGTTCCTGAGCGAAGCGGCCGGCGAGGTCCTGAAGATGTACGGCTACGATCTCACTGCGTTCAAGCAAGGCATGAAGGTGTATCGCGATAACACCGCCAGTTCGGTGCCCGTGACTTTCCTGTACGGCGGCGATTACCATACCGTCGTGATCGGCCCCGCGAGTTCCAATACCGTGGCGAAGTGCGTCGCGGGGATATCCGATACTCTCGCCACCAACATCTATGCGCAGGCCGGCAAATGCCGCATCCCGTCCATCGTGTTTGCCTGCGACACTGCACCCGCCTTGATTTCGGAAGCGCCGGGTGGCGACGTCTGGGTCTATCCGCGCCCGATCGATCTGGAGAATGTGAGCAAGCTTGCGAAGTTCGACCGGACAACTGTCGTGCTTTCGGTCGAAGAACTGGGGGCCGCATTGAACCAGAGGTCGGGTTGTCGGAGCACATCCTCTTCCTGACCGGCCGGCTGGCCGAGAAGAACCTGCATCGGGTGCTCGAAGCCATGCAGCCGGCGCCGTTCAGGCATTCGGTGCTCGCGCTCTCCCTGCAGGTGGCCGGATTGATGACGTCGGACATGATCCAGCGCCGGCTTCCCGACGCGAACGGCATTGACCGCGTCATGGTGCCGGGACGATGTCGGGGCAATCTCGACGCGCTGAGTTCGCACTTCGGGGTGCCGTTCGTGCGCGGGCCGGAAGACCTCAAGGATCTCCCGCGGTATTTCGGCCGTGAAGCCGCACCGATCGACCTGACCCGCCACGACGTGCGCATCTTCGCCGAAATCGTCGACGCGCCGAACATGAGCCTGATGGCCATGCTCGATCAGGCGAACGACTATCGCAACGCCGGCGCGGACGTGATCGACCTGGGTTGCCTGCCCGAAACGCCCTTCAGGCATCTGGAAGAGGCGGTCGCCATGCTGCATGCGGCCGGCTTCGCGGTCAGCGTGGATTCGATGGATCCGCAGGAGCTGCTTCGCGGCGGCCGTGCCGGTGCGGATTTTCTGCTCAGCCTGAAAGAAGAAACCTTGTGGATCGCGGACGAAGTGGCCTCCACTCCGGTGCTGATTCCTTCCACGCCGAGCGACATGGAGTCGCTTTATCGCACGATCGAGGTAATGAAAAAGAAAGGCCGCGATTATCTGGCCGATGCGGTTATCGAACCGATCCATTTCGGTTTCACCGAATCGCTGGTGCGCTACCGCGATCTGCGCAAGAAGTGTCCGGACGCAAAGATGATGATGGGCACCGGCAACCTGACCGAATTGACCGAAGCCGACACGCTCGGCATCCAGGCGTTGCTGATGGGCATCGTTTCCGAGTTGCGGATCACCAACATCCTGACGACCCAGGTCAGTGCGCACGCTTCGGGCGTCATTCGCGAAGCCGACCAAGCCCGCCGCGTGATGTATGCGGCCCGCGAAGCCGGCGACTTGCCACAAGGGTTCGGCGAAACGCTGCTGGCGCTGCATACGCTCGACCCGTTTCCCTGGAGTGCCGAAGAGATCGCCGCGACCGCGGCCGAAATAAAAGATCCGAGCTTTCGCGTACAGATCAGCCCCGACGGCCTCCATATCTACAATCGAGACGGCCTGCGCACGGCGACCGATCCGTTCAAGTTGTTTCCGCACCTCGGACTGGAGCACGATGGTTCGCATGCCTTCTATCTGGGCGTCGAACTGGCCCGGGCGCAGATCGCCTGGCAGCTAAGCAAGCGCTATGTGCAGGACAGCGAACTCGATTGGGGCGTGGCGCAAATACGCGCGAGCACCGATGCCGATGCGCAGTTCGTTGCGTCGCCCCAGATCGTAAAATCGAAGGCTGGGTCATGATTTTCGAGACGATCGTCACCACGCGCGATGAATCCGGTCGCGATCACATCGCGCCGATAGGCATCCGCCATGAAGGCGAGTTCATTGTCCTCAGTCCGTTCCGGCCTTCCGCCACGCTCGAACACGTGCTTCGCGAGAAATGCGCAGTAGTGAATTACACCGACGACGTGCGCATCTTTGCCGGTTGCCTAACCGGACGTTATGACTGGCCCACGTTGCCCGTCGAACACCTGTCCTGCCGCCGGCTCGCGGCAGCGCTCGCACATTCCGAAGTGCGACTGGAACGCGTACAGGAAGACCCAACCCGGCCGCGCCTTTACTGCCGGGTAGTCGCGCAGGTCACGCACGGCGCCTTTGGCGGCTTCAATCGCGCGCAGTCCGCGGTGATCGAGGCGGCCATCCTGGTGAGCCGGTTGAGCATGCTGCAGCAGGAAAAGATCGATACCGAGATGGCGTATCTCGCGATCGGCGTCGAGAAGACAGCCGGGCCGCGTGAGCTCGAGGCCTGGGGCTGGCTGAAAGCGTGCGTCGAAGAATTTCGCGGCGCCGGAAAGGAAAGCGCTGCATGACGATGATGCTCGCCAGCGTCCGCTCGCTGGACGAGGCGCTGATCGCACTCGAAGGCGGCGCCGATCTGATCGATCTCAAGGAACCTTCACGCGGCGCGCTCGGCGCGCTCGATCACGCGGCGGTGCGTATATGCGTCCAGGCGATCGGCGGACGCCGGCCCGTCAGCGCCACCATCGGCGACCTTCCTACGATGGATCCGCAGTCGATGACCGCCGCCGTGGAACGCATGGCCACCACCGGCGTCGACTTCATCAAGATCGGTTTCTTTTCCCACGCACGGATATTCGACTGCGCAAATGCACTGTCGAAACTGGCAAAACACGCCCGCCTGGTTGCAGTCCTGTTCGCGGACGAGGCTTACGATCTCACGCTTATTGATGTGCTCGCCGACGTGGGCTTTGCCGGTGCGATGCTGGACACGGCACACAAGACCGGCAAGACGCTTCGCGACTGGCGTACCGGGAAGGAACTTGAGGAGTTTGTTACCCGCAGTCGTAACTGCCGACTTCTTACGGGATTGGCCGGCTCGCTACAAAGAGAAGACGTTCCCCAGCTTCTTGCAATCGAGCTGGACTACCTGGGATTTCGTGGCGCACTGTGCAAAGACGGTGATCGCGGACAGATTCTGGATCAAGAGGCCTTTGCTTCGATCCGTGCGGCGATTCCATAAGGCGCTGCTCGAAATCGTCGCGCTGCTGCATGAGATACGCTTTAGTCACCTACAAACTAAAGTTCCCAACCTATTTTGTTACCGATCTCCCGACCGCTCACGGAATAACACCACAAGCCATGCGCGCGCCGCCTCCACCGAGGGGGTCTGGATGATCTGCGTGGTTGTCACCTCCGGCATGAATCATCAAGGAGCGACCTTTTACATCAGTAATTTTAAGCCTGGGTGCCAATACCGGATTATTAGCATTGCCCATGGCATCTACGAATAGCGCGGGCAAATCGCCGAGATGCCCATCACCCCAAGGCAGGCCATGGCGCTTGGTTGCGGCCGGATCGTAATGCCCTCCCGCAGCCAATGCGGGCACCATCTTCCCGTCTTTTTCCTTGGACTCGCAACTTGGGTTTTCGTGCACATGGAAGCCATGTAATCCTGGCAGGAGCCCAGCAAGCGAGGGGCTGAATACGACACCATAGGGTGTTTCGCTGACAGCCACTTGGCCAATCGATTTCCCGATTCCTTTCTCGTCAACAGTGCTCATTTGAACGGTAATATCAGCCTGTGCCGCCCCACAAAGAGAGAGTGTGCTCGCTACCAAAAATATCCTGAATCGCGTTTGCATGGGTCCTCCTTCGTTGGTTAAAACACTTTATTGATGCGATCGCTAACGGTCCACTGCATGTGGTTGTTGGGCGGCAATTTCACCTCCACTGACGGATCGAACCACGCAATGCCTTCTCTCTGATGGCAGCGGTGGGTGATGTGCCAGACGTGATCAGGCAGGAAGTGGCGGTTGCCGCGAAGCATCGCTTCTCTCGTTAAAGCGTGCATTCTTGGTTCAAAATGGCCCCGCTAAGCGCCTGGGAAGACCCCATTTTACGGTCTTATGTTCAAGGTCGGGCGACCGGCGATGGCTCGGTCCATGCGATCCGTCACAACCGCAATGGCGCCTCATAACCCGTAAGTTCCAGATACCCGCGACCTGCCTCGCGCCCGGACTGCAACGCGCGCACCGCGCCTTCCCAGTAGATCGTGTCGGTGCTCGCGCGCGAATCGAGTTCCTGATCGTCCATGATCGGTTCCAGCAGGAATTCCGCACCGGGGAGACCGACCGCCATCGCGACGGGATAGGCGACACCGGTGCGCGGCGAGCGCCAGGTGCGCCACGGCGTGAAACGGACCTCGTCCGGCGCAAACACGCGCACACTGCCGTCGGCCGCGCGCAGAGTCCCGCCGGCCCACAGCGTGCCGCCGATGGTGTCGCGCATCCGGAACGCCATCAGCGCACCGCCGTCGGCAAGGTTGATGCCGGTCCAGTCCCAGCCAGCGGCAGTGGACGCCATCACCTCGCTCGACCACTCGTGATCGAACCACGCGGCGCCGGTGACGGCGATTTCCTTTCCCGCGACCGTCAGCTTCCCCGTCACGGCGAGCTGCGGCCGGCTGTAGTAATAGCTCGCCTGCCGCGCCGACGGCCCCTTGCGCGAGTAACCCGCTGCACCGTGCAGCAGCACCGGTTGCCCCGATGCAAAGCGCAGGTCGAGCGCGAATTCGCGCGCCGCGATCTTCGCCGCGTAGCCGCCGTCGACCAGATCCAGCGACCAGTCGTCGATCCACACGCGGGTCGTGCCCTCTTCCGCGCCGGCGAGTCCGAATCCCACGCGCGCGGCGCGCTGATCGTACCGCAGCCGCCCGTGACGCGGGTCGGCCAGTGCGGCGTGAGCCAACACGAGCTCGCGCGGTGCGAATGCGCTCGGATTGGCCTCGGCCACGCGTGGCCGGCTGCGGAAAAACGTGACCTGCACGCCGTAGCGGTTGCCAGCGGCGTCCGCAACCTGGCCGGTGACGTACCACCACTCGGTGCGGAATTGCGGATGGCTGCCGTGGTCGCGCGGGAAGTGCAGCACGCGGCCCGGTTCGACGCGCGGGTAATCGTCATCGGCCGTTGCGCACCTTGCGACCAGCAGCAGCGGCGCGGCGAGGAACGCGCGCCGCTTCATGGCCGGTCCATCCGTTGCGCGCTCACCAGTCCTCCTTCACCGCGCGCACCGCATCGTCGCCCATCGCCTGCCGGCCGCTGGCCATTGCCGTGATCGTCGAGGCCGCCAGCACGACGAGCGCGAACCCGGCGAGCGCCGGCCACGGCAGCGCGAGCTCCATCCCCCAATGAAACGACTGCCGGTTCACGACGTGGATCAGGATCAGGCTGATGACGAACCCGAGCGCGAGACCGACGACAAGACCGATGCCGCTCACGGCGAAGCCCTCCGTTGCCAACATCGTGCCGACCTGCCGCCGCGTCATGCCGAGATGGCGCAGCACGCCGAACTCGCGCCGGCGCGCGAGCACCAGGGCGCCGAACGACGACGACAGCCCGACGAGGCCGATGACCACCGCCACCAGCTCGAGCGCATAGGTCACTGCGAACGTACGGTCGAACACCTTGAGCGAGACGTCGCGGATTTCGCCCGGCGTCGCGATTTCGAGCCGCTCGCCACCGGGAATCTCGCGTCGCAGCGACGCCTGCACCACACCGCGATTCGAACCTTCCGCCAGCCACAGCGCGCCGCTCGTCACCGCGCGATCGCCAGTCAGTGCGACGTAGCGCTCGCGCTCGATCGCGATCGCGCCCTGCTGCCGGCCATAGTCGCGCCAGACGCCGGCGACGGTGAACCGCGTGGCCTTTCCCGCAACAGGCAATTCGATCACTTTGCCCGGAGTGAAGCCGTAGAGATCGACAGCCGCTTCGTTGACCCACACCGGCTGCGGCGCAGCGGTGGCAACGGCCAGCGGCGTCCCGAGGAGCGGCAGATTGCGCGACGGATTCGCGGGATCGACGGTGCGCGCCTGCAGCACGACCCGCGGCCGCGACGGATCAAGCAGCAGTTGTTGCTCGCGCAGGAACTCCGCGCGGCGCACGCCCGGCAGCGCTGCGATCCGCGCCTGCACCTCAGACGTCAGATACGCGGTGTCGCCGTCGTTCGCCGCGCGCACATAGAGGTCGGCTGGCAGGATCCGCTCGAGCCAGGTGTCGAGTGAACCGCGAAACGACGCGACCATGATCGCCATGGACACCATCAGGCTCACGCTGGCAACGATGGCCGCGAGGCTCAGCGTCACCTGGCCCGGCGCGCCGCGCAATTGCGCGATCGCAAGCTGCGGCGCGGGCCGGCCGGGCGTCGGCAGCAGCGACAGCGCGAGCGCCGCGATGCGAGGCAGCAGCAGCAGCGTGCCGACGAGCAGCAGCGCGATGGCGCCGTAGCCGAACAGCGGCAATCCGCCCACTGGCGGCAACGCGGTCGCCGCCGCGCTCATTGTCACCGCGACGAGTCCCGGCAGCGGCGAACGCAACCGCGCGAACGCGCGCTCTTCGTCGCCCGCCTTGAGCGCGAGTGCGGGCGGCGTGCGCACCGTCTCGAACGCGGGCACGATGCTGCCCAACGCGGCCGCCGCGACGCCCAGCACGAAAAAGACGCCGAGCGCCCACGGGTCGAGTTGCAACACTGGCACGACCCCTTGGAAATACCCGGAGCCGAGGTCCGCGCCGAACCAGCGTACCGTGAGTTGCGCCAGCGCGAATCCGAGCGCCAGGCCGATCAAGCTGCCCGCAACGCCTACCAGCGCACCCTCGGCGACGATCAGCGCCGTCAACCGGCCTCGCGTCACACCGAGCACTCGCAGCAGCGCGAACTGCGCGCGCCGGCGCACGACCGCGAGTGCCTGCGTCGAGAACACCAGCAGGCCGCCCGTGAACAGCGCGACCAGCGCGAGCACATTGAGATTCACACGATACGATCGCGACAGGCTCACGCTCGCGGCGAGACCTGTCTCCGGCCGCTCCGCGGCGATCCCCGGCGGCAGCCGCTGGCGCAGCCGACCGCGGAAGGCCGCGACGTCAACACCGGGACGCAAGCGCAGGTCGAGACGCGTGATCCGACCGAGCCGGTCGAACGCCGCCTGCGCGCCCGCGATGTCCATCACGCCAAAGCGCTGTTCGCCGCCGCCGGCAAGCTCGCCAGCCACGCGCAGCGGCAAGTCGGCGAGCGCGACCTGGAACGGCAGGACGTCGCCGGGCTTCACCTCGAGCCAGCGCATGGCGGCGGGGCTCAGGAACAGCACGTCGGAGCGCAGCGTGTCGAGGCGATCGGTCGCGGTCGCGATCAGACCCGGCTGGATGAAACCGGCACGGAACACGTCGAGACCGAGGATCCTGAGCGTGTCGTCGCGGCGGGCCAGCTTCGCGTCGACCTCGACGACCGGGCTCGCCACAGCCACCTCGGGCATCCGCGAGAGGTCCGGATACAGCGCCTCGTCGAAGCCACCGCGTGGACCGCGCACTTCGAGATCGGCGTCGCCGGACAGAACCTGCACGCCCTGCGCCAGTTCGTTGATCGCGGCCTGGTTGATGATCTGTACCGCGTAGCCGAGCGCAACACCGAGGGCGATCACGAGCACCCCGACCGCGGTGCGCGTCCGGTTCTGCGCGAACGCTCCGCGGAACACCGCACCCGCCGCCGAGATACCTGCGATCGGCATCACCGCGCGGCCGCACTATCCGTGCGCAAGCTCACGCAGCCCATCCCGCGTGAGCATCATGATGCGGTCCGCCGTCTCTGCCGCCGCGCGCGAATGCGTGACGAGGATGCCGGCCGCTTGGCCCGCCTTCACCTGGTCGCGCAGCAGGCGCAGCACCTGCCCCGCGCTGTCGGGATCGAGGTTGCCGGTGGGCTCGTCGGCGAGCACGAGCCGCGGACCATGCACGACCGCGCGTGCAATCGCGACCCGCTGCAATTCACCGCCGGACAATTCGCGCGGCACGCTCGCCGCGCGATCGGCGAGTCCCACCGCCGCGAGCACTGCCGCAACCCGGCGCTCGGCCACCTCGCGGACCACGCCGACGAGCGACAACGGCAGTGCGACGTTCTGCGCGACGCTGAGATACGGGAGGATGTGGAACGCCTGGAACACGAAGCCCATCGCGACGCGGCGCAGCGCCGTCAGCATGTCGTCGTCCTGGGTGGTGAGCTCGACGCCGTCCAGTGTGATGGAGCCCGCGTCGGCCCGGTCGAGGCCCGCGATGAGGTTCAGCAGCGTCGATTTGCCGACGCCCGACTCCCCCATCACCGCGACATAGTCGCCCGCAACGAGCTCGAGGTCGACACCGACGAGAACGGTGCGCTGCGGCGGCCCCGCGTAGGTCTTGCAGAGATCACGAATCGATAGCACGCCGTCGAGCGTAACGGCGGCTGGTCGGCAAGGCAAGCGCCGACGTGACTCACGGCGGAAGCATTGACCACTCCAATGCGGCGAGATCGGGATCTCTGACCGGAATGGGGTAGTTGTCTGACGGGATCACCGTCGCGAATTCCCCGGCGCGGTGTATCACGTCACCTCGCGCGGCGATCGGCGCGAGGCATCGCTTCTCTCCTTAAAGCGTGCGTTTTGCCTGCAAAAATGCGCCTCTAAGCGTCTGAAAATGCCCCTACATCACGACCTTACTCAGGAAGATCAATGTCATACGCTGGTCCGACCCGGTTTAGGTTCGCTTATAGGACCGCCGCATATCGGGCTTGAAGCGCCGTTCGCAGACGGTCGGCTTAGGCACAGGGTTAAGTGTCATATAAGCAGACCTCGCTCTCTCATCTTCGTATGAAGGTCAACCACGAGGGATGCAGTTTTATCAATGTATCTCTCCAACACTCCGCGCTCAATACAGATTTGGTCACCGAAGAAATGCCAATTCCCGAGCGAGATTCCATTGATTCGGGCGATCGCATTGGGCAATTCTCGTTTGAACTGGTAGGTGGCCACTACCCCTGCGCTGTGAACGACGCAGTTGCGAATTTGAACCAGCGCTTCATAGTCATCGATTACGCCCTGCGGATCAACAGAGACTCTGGCCGTGAACTCTCGTAGGACCCTGACCACATGGTTTGTTCCGTCCTTCTTGTCCGGTACAGGATTAAACGCACTGCGGTTCAAGTAGGCGACCGCCCATTCAACGGAAGTGGTAAAGGCCAGCAACGCGCCGTAACGCACGCGAAGTGGCAGACTCACCTTAAACCTGTGGTCGGCATTTTGTTCAAGATGGTTGCGATATCCTGGCGGAAAATCATCAAAGTCCTTGCGACGCGCGATGGCCTGAAATTCGCGGTGGTGCTGCCAATCTATGTTGCTTTCGGAAAACTCTAAGAAATCTTTTACGTCGCCAATCATGAACTGAAAATCGAACGCGTCGATTGTCGAATTCAGAATCTGCTCGATGTCTAATTTTGACATGGGTAAAGACGCTTAACGCCAGCGGTCAAGCACGGTCTCTATTCGGTCGCCTGAAATGACGAGTCCATTGCGTCTAATCTTAAAAACCTCGTCGAATCCAACGGAACACTGATACACATACATACACTAAGATCCACATAGCAATCACTGGGACCAGCCAAAGGAATAGAAAAATGCCTCCCTTAAACTGTTTTTCATACTCTGGACCAGATTCGAGGCGGCGCATTACATCTTCTGGAATCGTCTTGTGCTGTCGTCTCAATAAGTCGTACTCAAAAGCCGCGTCTCGGCTCAGATCTTGGACAAATTTCCACTCGACAAACCAAAGTTTTCCTGAACATGGGTCGTGATAGGTAAATGGATTACCGCCCAACCCTGGCGCGCGGCAATTATCGTCCCAAAGTGAGTATTCGTATGCGCCATAGCCACCTATGGCCAAAAACCAGAGAACGCTTAGGACGACGCCTATTCGCGACCAACCTCCAATTTTTATAGTCATTTTTGGGAAATTCGTGGTTTATTAACTACGTTAAAATCCGAATTCTCAAGATAGCGCCGGACAGCGCTACCTCAGTTAACTTGCAAATAGCATAGCGCCCTGTTGGCCGCTTGGGGAACAAGCTTAGTCGTGGCTCGTTGCCTTTACCGCATCGTCCGATGTCAGTAGAAATTCTGCCGCATTTTGATCGCCCTTCCCCAGCAGGACGATCTTGAATTGCTTTCCTGAAGAAAATTTCGCAAAAGCAGGATCGACCCAGCCTCGACGCACTAGGTCCTCGATCCCCGGCTGTGCATCGATTTTCAAGGATTTCACAAGCAGCAATGCCGAGGCATTCAGTTTTTTGGCGAGCCAGGCAGCGAGGCTGTCGGAGGTGACATCCCAGCTTTCGGGAATCGAAGGATCGGCGACGATCATTTCGTAAGGCATCCACACCGCGATCTGGTCATTGCGCAGGGCTTTGTGAATCTCCGCGATGCCAGCCGCTGGAACAAAGTTCGCTCGCATCCCTGCGAGCACTTTTCCGTATTGCTCCATCGCTCGCAGCGCTTTGCGATGCGCGATGCGATCGTCGAAACCTTCGCGCTTCTGCGCTTCTCGTACTTCATCCGCCCAGGAACCGCCACCGGGTACCAGCACGACCTTTCCCGCACCTGTGGTAGCGATGACATCCAGCCATCGCGGCAGTTCTGGAGAGTTGGCAAGACTGCCGCCGAGCTTGACGACCCATAGAGTCATTTTCGCTTGCGCCTTTGCGCCAACAACGCGACTGCCACGGCCGGCGCGCAACTCGATGCCCACGAGGCCGCGTCCGGTGCCGCATCGACCAGCGAGTCGAAATCGCGGTAACGCCGGCCAAGTTGCGCAGCGAGTTTTCTGGCCAGGAATCTGCCCGTGCCCGCTCCCACGACCGGACTGCGATCGACGGCATCGGCGCGTGACAATACGCGTTCGCAAGCCTGCCGGATCTGCCACAACTGCAGGTCGGCCAGATGGCGGGCACACCGCTTCCATTGCGCGAGAGGCGCGGATTCGAGATCGCGACCGATCATGCGCGCGAGCCGGCGAGCGCTGTCGCGCACGGTCTTGCCGCCATTGTCGGCGGCGGGAAGTTGATCGGCGCCTTCAGGCAGTTCGCCGGTCAGGCGGTAGACATCCGCCGTCGTGGCGAAATATTCCGCCATCGCGGGGATCCATTGCCCGTCGAATGGAATCCGGTCCGCGAGCGCCATGACCGGCGTGCGCACTACTCCCGTATACACCAGCTCTTCGCAGGCCAACCGGTCCGCATCGCTGAAACCCAGAATCCTCAGCACGCCGCCGCGGATGGGAACCAGGTCGGTGGTTGTGCTGCCGATGTCGACGAACAGCGCATCCGGCACGCGGCTCGCGACCAGTTGCGCGCTGGCGGCCCAGTTCGCCGATGCCACGGCGTCGGTTTTCTGCTCAGCCTTCTGCGGTGTCAGGAAGCCTGCCGGCCCTGCATAGATAGTGGTGCGGTCCACCGGTGTCTGCTGTGCGAAGCGCGCGATGATCGTCTTGACGCCCTGGGCGCGATTGCGGAAGAAGTCAGTCAGTTCCCCGGTCATCGTGACCGCGTGCAGACTGGCTCTCGGCATCTGGATGAGTGCCTTGGCAATTGCACGGTCGAGATGTTCCAGTCCCAACCAGAGCGGACACGGCAGTTGCACGACCTGCACCACCCTGCCCTTGTTATCGACCGCGGCCACCTTGAGATGCGCGCCGCCGATATCCCAACCCAGCACGACATCAGCCAGCATGAGCGATCTCCACTTCGACAGCGCGCGTTCGATGCATCGCTTCCGTGGCGGCATCGAGCGAGATGGGCAATTCGAGCACGAGTTGCGCGGGGTTGATTCCGATCGCCCGGTGCAGGCCCGCATACGACGTCGTCAGTCTCGGGTTCACTTCGACTACGATCGGTCCCGCATCGGTTTCGATGAAATCCACGCCGCAGTAACCCCAGAGTCCGGGCAGGGCTCGCGCCACCGCGCTGGCAAGTCTCGCGTAGCGTCCATCCGCATCCGCTAATGCTCCCACGCTCACCCCGGCAAATTCGAACACACCGCTGGCAACGCTGATTTTCTGGCGATTGCAAGCCAGCAGACGTGCGCGGCCATCGCAACACAGCAGCGACAAACTCCGGGCATCGCCATCAATGTAGGGCTGGAACACCAGCCCGGCTCTTGCATTGTTCCGGAGCCAGGCCTGCAATTGCCGCCGGCTGCGGAACAGCAACGTATCCTGGCATCCGGCGCCGTCATCCGGCTTGACCACAACCTCGCCGACTTCAGGCGCAATGCTTCGCTCATCGACGTAAACGGGAATTGCGGCGATCCCCGCTTGAGCGAGGACATCCGCCGTTGCACGTTTGCTCGTTGCTATCTTCACAGCATCCGGCCGGCATCCCAGCAGCACGCGTCCCGCCTGCAGGATCTCGCCCGTGATTCGCAACAGCATGCCGTCCTGCTCGGGCGCAATCGGCCATACTGCATCAGCGTTGCGCACCGCGCGGCGAAACGCCGGCCAGAAATCGGAGGCATTGTCGACACGATGCAAGGTCGCGGGCAGGTCGGCGCCCAAACGCGCATCGCGCAAGACGGCAACTTCCACGCCCGGAATCGCCGTGAGATCATCCACCAGGGCGCGCAGCATCGTCTCGCCCTCCGGTGCGAGCGCGGACATTTTCGCGTCGCCCAGCATTCCGCCGCCGGTGATGTGCTCGTACGCCAGAATCTTCATGAAAAAAGGTTACCCGTGGCCGGCTTCCACCTGATTCCCGTGATCGACCTCAAGGACGGCATGGTAGTCCATGCCCGCGAAGGCCGGCGCGACGAATACCGCCCGGTCCGCTCCCGGCTGGGCCCCGGAGCGGAACCATCGAAAATCGTGGAAGCCTTGCTCGCACTTCATCCATTCCAGACCCTGTATGTCGCCGACCTCGATGCCATCCAGCGCCGCGGCGGCAACATGGAAAGTCTCCGAACCATCCATCGGCATTTCCCCGAACTCGAACTCTGGGCGGACACCGGCATGGGCGACGAAGCCGCGCTCGCGCACTGGCTCGATGCGGGGCTGGGCCGTCCTGTCATCGGGAGCGAATCCCTCCTCGATGCCGACTTCCTTTCCGTGGTCCGCAAGCGCTGTAAGGCCCCGTCTCCAGTGCTCTCGCTGGACTATCAGGGTGATGATTTCAGGGGACCGCGGGCACTGCTGACACATCCCGAACGCTATTGGCCGCAGCGCGTGCTGGCGATGAACCTGCAGCGGGTCGGCAGCGACAAGGGACCGGATCTGGCTTTGATCGTCGGACTTGCCGGACGCGTGCCCGGCTGCCAGGTCTATGCGGCGGGCGGTGTCCGTTCCATCGAAGACCTTCAACAGGTGAAAGCAGCGGGCGCCGCCGGCGCGCTGCTCGCGAGCGCGCTGCACGATGGACGCATCGGTCCCGCGCACCTCGCGCAATTTCGGCAACGGACCTGCTTTTAACACCCACATGTTGTTCCTTGTTTCTGGTTTTCCTAAAAGGGTACTCCCCGCTTCGCGAGAGTATCCGTGTCCTCCGTGGCGAGTATTGCCTTTCTTGAGAAAAACAAGAAAAAGCCCGCTCCGTGAAAGCGGAGCGGGCCTGGCTTTGGACCTGCAGGATTACTTGTGCGCCTGGAACGGGTGATCCATGGAACCGCGTTTCGCGGTGACCTCCGCAGCCTTCGGCTCGCCCTTGATGGCGCGCGCGATCGACTCCTTGACCGCCTTGTAGTTGTAATCCTGGATCTTCTTGTCGTCGGCCGCCTGCCAGTGAATGAACACGCCGACGCAGATGAACAGGTCGTCCGCCTCGTTCGCGGGGATGACGCCCTCCGCGACACTGTCCGCCACCGCCATTGCGACGGCACGCTGGGCCGGTCCGAACATCTGCACCGCCTGCTTGGCGCCCTTGATGGTGACCTTGTTGAACATCACCGTAGCCGGCTTGGTTATCAGGTTCGGCGCCACCACCGCGAGCAGCGAGGTAAAGCCGTCCTTGTTGTTGGTCAGCGCGTGGCAGAATGCCGACTCCACGGGGCTGCCACGCGGACCGATCAGCAGGTCGATATGGGCGACTTCGTTGCCATCCCCGACCAGCGATTCACCGACACACACTCCATTGATTTTCGCCATTGACTCCTCCTTCGGTTCTTGACCTCGGTTGTTGATCGAACACGGGCCGAAGCCCGCCACTGACTGCGAGCTCATCCGCTGGTGCCAACCCCGGCCCGACTTTCCGATGAAACACGTTCTGATGAAACTTGGTCCAGCGAATCCTCCAGATCCATCGCCACCAGGGTGGCCACCGTCATGTCGGCGCTGGTGCCCGGGTTGATGGATCGTGCCTTCAACTGGCGATCGAACGCCTCCAGTGCCGGCATTTCCCGCGCAGGGTCGCTCGCCCGTCCCAACGCCTGACTCAGATCGCGCGCCTGCAGACTGACCGCGGCGGCCACCTTCCCACCATGCTTGCGCGCTACGTGACTGTCCGGATAGCGCGCCAGAAAAATCAGATAGGCATGCACTGCGGCCCACTCGCGGCTGCGCCACCGCGCGAGCCCGTGCTGCAATGCGGGTAATCCGGTCTCAAAGATGTCCCCATAGTCGGTCACGTACTGATGAGCGATCCGGTCGCGGTCGCGCGCTTCATCCATCGCCTCGCGCAGCGTGACGTGAGGGACTTCCACTACGTCATGCCGATCGGATCGCCCCAATCCGCCTGGTTCGGCCAGGCGAATCGCGCGATAGGCAAGCCCGGCATCGTCCACATTGAGTCCCGCGAGCACGGCGCGCAGCCGTTCGCGCAGGATCAGCTCGCTCGATGAACTGGTCGCTGCGTGCGCGAGCGGCGCGCACAGCAGCACGATCCCGAGGTTCGTGTTGACCGGCACGACTGCATGAGTTGCCTCGATTGCACGCAGGATGCGTTGTCCAACATCGGCTGCAGGCGCCGCAATCGCAGCGGCCATGGCGTCCGCACTCGCGATAAAATCATCCGCGCGCATGCCGTGCCCGGGTGAAGCGATGCTGACGTTGCCGGGCTTGAATGCGCGAACATCGGTGACGCACGCGTCCCAGATCGCCGCGGCGACGGTCGTTGGCTCAAGCGCGAATGCGTCCGTTGCCTTCATGCGACCGAGTGCAGCGCGCGGCGCCGCAGGTGCCTGTCGACGAAATCGTCGACCAGCATCCGGGCAATGCTGTCCCGGGTGACGGACTGCAGTCCCTTCCATGCCGGAATGCCGTTGACTTCGATGACCTGGAGGCGGCCATCGCGGTCGCGAATCAAGTCGATGCCCGCGTAATCCATTTGCAGCGCGCTGCAGGCCTTTTGCGCAAGCACGCGCAGATCCTCGTGTTCGGAGAGATCGACCGGCGCGCAAGTGCCGCCCTGGGAGACATTCGTAATCCAGCTTTTTCCCTGCCGCTTCATGGCCGCCACCGCAACACCATCGATCACGAACACACGCCAGTCGTGCCATCCGGTATTTCCGGACTCGACGTAGCGTTGCAGGTAATACACGCCGTCGTAGTGCGCGCCCGGCGGCAGATCGTCCACGGCGGAGATTCGCTTCAGGCCGACCCCCTGCGAACCGAACAACGGCTTCACAACCATTTCCCGTCCGGCGGCGATCTCCGCTCGCACCACGGCTGCCGCCTCGCTCTCCGATTCCGTGACCCAGGTGGCCGGGGTCGGAATGCCGGCATTCGCCAGCACGAAACTGGTCATGGCCTTGTCCACGGTCCGCTCGATCGCGCGGCCATCGTTGTACACCGGCACACCCAGCAGCTTGAGCGCGTGCAGCACATCCAGCCGCAACACGACTTGCTCGAGCGTGCCGCCTGGCACGCCGCGCACGAACACGCCGTCGGGCAAACGCTCTTCGAATCCGGGAAGGACGACGCTACGCCCGGGGCGGTGCAAGTCGAACCGGCAGTCACGCAATGACGCGAAACTGGTCTCGACGCCACGCGACAGGAACGCCTCGCGCAATCGCGCCCCATGCCAGCCGGGATCGTCGGTGAGTATCACCACCCGGCTGCCACCGCCCGTCGTTCCTGTATTTACTTTCGGCAAACTTTCACCTGTCTAAAGAATCTTTTAGCCACCGAACGACTGTTCCAGCAGCCGCTCGTCGAGCGCGCCGGCATGGAAGGTCTTGCCGCTTTTCAGCACGCTCACCGAAACGACAGCGGGCGCAAAGAGATGCGGATCGATGCGATAGAAGTCGTACTCCGCGTCCTTGAACACGCGCGCAAACGGCTTGCCGTAATCTTTGGAAACGCTCGACGGCAAATTCCTCGCGAGACGCTCGGCTTCGCCGTCGTCGCAATCGACGAACAGTTGCACGTTGCCGCCGAACAGAATCGCGTCGTTGGTGCGTCCCATGGCGGTCAGAAAATCCGCGGCGGGCGGCGGCAGTGGCGCGGCACCTGCGCCGTCTACCACGTGATGCAGAGGAAATCCAAGTGCGTGCGCCTTGTGCAACGCCACTTCCAGCACACGCGCGACGACCTGCAACGTTCCCGCAAGGCTGTGCGTCGGCGTAAGGATCAGCGTGACCTGGTCCGGTGCGACGCCGCAATCGCTGGCAATCCTGTCGGCGATCTCGGTCGGCGGTTTCTTGCCGACTTCGAGCACGAGGCAGACTGTTTCCGAGAGATCGCGATAGGACAGCTCGGCGAACAGATCCTCGCGACACGCCGCCGCCCGACCCGGCCCGGAGCCGAGTGCTTGGAAACTGCCTTTGCCTTCTCCGTACGCCAGGCTCCAGCCTGCATACTGGCTGCCAAGACACGCGAGCACCGGGTCCGCACTGTGTACCGAAAGCTGCAATGGCCAGTGCGATATTCCCGACTCTTGCAGCGACACCCGTCCCAGTCCGCCCATGCATATTTCCGCTATGCGAAGTCCCGCTTCAAGCCCTCCGCGACAGGCAATGCCGCCATCGACCACGACGCAACCGTTTTCCAGTCGCTCCACGCCGAGACGCAAGTTCTTCGCTTGCAGAATCAGTTCACGGACCAGCGGCGCAGCCAGCGCATTCACACTCGGCCAGTTTGCGGCGATCGCCTGCTGCCTGGGATCCGCAGTCACCACCGCCGCCTTCGTTTCTTTCACGTTCATGCGGCTTTCCGGGAAAATACAGTGTTCAACATTCCACGGCGAACCATGGCCATGTCGCGGGCTTGAGCGCTCGAGGCAGCATGGGCGCGCACGCTGCATATGGGCGCGCCGGCCGGAATCAAGCTGCCACTCTCCGGAATATCGGTACACCACTCCGGCCAGTTCATTCCAGCAGGCACGCGCAACGGGGCTGTGGCGTAGACGATCGCATGCGCCCGCGAGCGATCCGGCCGCTGCATGTCCGGCAACTCGCCACGACAAGCTCGCAGGTGAAGCGCGAGGAGCCCGCCTTCGAAATCGGCGTCATACAGATCGATGGTCGCCGTCGGTCGCGGATTGATCTCCAGTACATACGGCTCGTCGTCGGCATCGAGAATGAAATCGAGTCCGTTCAATCCGACCAGCCCGGTCGCGCGCACCAGCCGACTGAGCAACGTCGCAACCCGCGCCTGCACGCTCTCGGGCAGCACTATGCCACTCACCGCGCCGCCGTAGCAGTAAGGCGTGCACTGTGCGATACCTGCCGTCCATTGTTCGTTGATGCCGATCACGCGGGCGTCACGACTGTCGGCGGCAAACAAAACCGACAAGGTCCGGCCGGATTGCAGCTTTTGGAAATAACGGCCCGGCCGTGCGCGATGGCGCGAGCGCGCCGGCTCCACATGACTTCCGCCCGCGCCGCCGGTACGTTTGACGAGCCAGCCGGAAACATCGGCCGGCGGATCCAATCTGGTTTCAGGATGCGCGAACCCGAACGCATCGAGCATCCGAAAAAAGTGCGCCGGATCCTTGAGATGCGCCACCGTACCCGGTGCATTGCCGAACAAGGTGCGTCCACGCGCCAGTTGTGCGAGTAACCCGGTGCGGCCCTCGAATCCGGATCCATAGACCAACCCGCTGCACCAATCCGGCGAACACATGGCCTGCGCTGCGGCGAGCAGTCTTCGCGCATCGAATTTTCCATTGCGTGCCGCCACGCTGCGGCTCGCCACAGCCAGCGCGCGAACATCCATGTCGTTGAACAGATCCAGAACCACGACCTGCAGGCCACATCGGGCTGCCGATTGCGCAAGCGCGCGTCCGGACGCGGAGACCACCAGCAGCGGCGATTGTTCAGACGATGCCGGCATGTTTGCGTGCTTCCGCGAATGCGGCCCGCAAGTCCAGGTAGAGCGCCTTGTCCGCCTTGAGCATGGTTTCGAGCAGGCCGCGCTGCGTCTGGTACTTGATGTTGCCGATCGCCAGCGCGCCAATGCCCACCGCCTTTCCAGAACTCGCCTGCAGCGGCTTGCCATCATCCATGGCATCGAGTCCCTCGATACCCGAGGGCGGCACGGCATTCACGTCCGCGGCAACCAGCAGCCTCGGCGCCGCGGCAAGCAATTCCCTGGAGACGACGCGATACCCCGCCTTCGCGGTAGCGAGCGCAACGTCCGCCTTCTGCATCATCGTCGCCTTGAGCGAATCGGTACTTGCCTCCACCGGTTCGACATTCGTTCCGTAGCGCCGGTTGCAGTCCTCCGCGGTGCTTCGCGCACGCGTCGTATCTTCGCGTCCAACAATGCCGACTTTGGCGCCGGCTTGCGAAGCAAACACCGCCGCGGCGGCACCCACCGGCCCGCTACCGCCGAAAATCATCACCGCCTTGTCCTTCAGATCAGTGCCATGACTTTTCTTCAAATGTTTCTCGACGGCAGCCACCATGGCTGCCGCAGTCGTGAAAGCGCCGCTCGGATCGACGAACACCGATACCTCGAAAGGCGGCACCATCGCCTTGCGCGCCGCATCGAGCATGTCCGCGGCGAGCCCGTTGTCGCGACCGCCGATGAAGAGGCCAGTGCGTTTCACACCCTTCGGTCCGCGCGAGAAAATCGCGTCCTGCGTCAGCGCGGCAACCTGGTCGAGCACAACATGGGTATAGGGAACGACGGCATCGTAGCCGGCGTCGTAGGCCATGTTGACGTCGAAGGGACTCACCTGCGCCATCGGCGTGAGCAAATGCAGGATGTGAGGCTTCTCCATCAATCACCCTTGAGATCAATCTTCGTCACAGACCCCCCCCTCACCCCATCCCTCTCCCCCACAACCGGGCGGAGAGGGTGATGCAATCGCGCTGATCCCCGACGAGCAGTTTTTCGGCACCCTCTCCAGCTTGCTAGAGAGGGCGGGGGGTGAGGTGATTTCCCTATTTTGCGTCGGCGGAGGCACGAGCCAAGGGAACGACTTCAACCTCGCCGCCGCGGTTGCACCCGCCGCAGACCATGAATTGCAGGGATCTGGTATCGCCCCAGCGTGATTGCGCCGCCCGCGCCAGCTCAGCCGCGCGATCTTCTCCGGCCACGATCGCGAAGCCGGTCGGCCCCCACGAACTCTGCCCGACGCCGGCAATGCCCTGGCTCTCGATCCAGGCGAGCGCTTCGGCAACCGCCGGGCTCGCGAATCGTCCGCCCTGCGCAGGCGAGAAATAGTCGCCCGTGATGCGTTGCAGTTCGCCGATGGAGCTGCCAAAGCTTTCGATATCGCGCTCCGCCATCGCCGGCAGCGCCTGCATGAGCATCAGGCGGCAAAGATGATTCGCCAGTGTTTCGGGAAATGCCGGCAATGTCTGAAATGCAACGTTCTCGAGTTCGCCGTGAAGCCCGCGACTATCCTGTTCGAGCACCAGCACGACACGCCAGTCCGCCGGGAATTCCACCCTCGACACAATCGGCGGGGGATCGTCGCTTGCCCCTTTTCCACCATCCACCAGAAACCCGCCGAACTCGAAAGCCCCCGCGCCTATTCCGGAGCGTTGCCCGCGCTGCGCGACTACAGCCACTTCGCGAACGGAGAGTTCAATCCGATAAAGCTTAGCAAGCGCGACCCCGACCGCGATGCCGAGTTGCGTGCCCGACCCCAGACCCATGTGTTCAGGAATGGTCCGGGAAATGGTGATGCGGAAATCGCGCGGAAGATTGAATCGGTCGCAAAGCAAATTGGCAAACGCCTCGGCGCGTCCCGCTTGCGCCCCCGATATCGCGAACGCAGAAGCACGCTCGATGGACAACTCGACGCACGGTCCCTCGAGCGTCAAGCCGACGCTGCCAAAGCGTCGGCCCCTCGAACCATTCATGTCCAGGAAGCCGAGGTGCAATCTCGCTGGAGCCGTGACGGAAACTGTGCGCACGCCTGTCCTCATCGTTGGGTCGCCGGTTCTCACATTGGGTCTTGTTGCGAGTAACACGTACCATGACGCGATCGGTTAAAGTTTACATCGCAGCCCAAACGGAACACCGAAAAGTTTTTCGCAACAGGTGTTCACTTTCGGAGCATTGGGATCGAATATGTACAGTAATGCGACACCCCTAGGAGGGTTCCAAGAAATTCCTTCTCCGAAGGTTGACGAATGATGTCTGACATGGTCCGCGCGCGGGAATTCGACAACGTGCCCTGTCCGTTCTGCGGGCTGCTGTGTGACGACCTGCGCGTGGCGCTGACAAAAGGCGTGGCAACGGTTGCCGCCCACGGATGTGCGCGAAGTCGCGCATTGTTTGCGGCGAATGCCAGTGATCCGGCGACTGCGCTGGTGGACGATAAGCCCGCCGATCTCGCCGCGGCGATCGGTCGCGGGGCAGAGATCCTGCGGGCGGCCCGGCGGCCGCTGCTGATTTCGGCGGGAACGGACGTCGCAGGCATGCGGGTTCTGGTCGATCTCGCCGAGAGATGCGGTGGCATCGTGGATCACGCGAACGGCGACGCGTTGTTCCGCAATCTGCGCGTTCTGCAGAATACCGGCTGGATCAGCACCACGTTTACCGAAGTTCGCAATCGTGCCGATCTCCTGGTGGTGGCCGGCACCGGCATCAGCCGCCGCTTTCCGCGCTTCTTCGAACGCTGCTATGGCGACTTCGAGACGCTGTTCGAGACCGGCGTGCGCGAGCTGTGGTTTCTCGGCGAAGTGCCGGATGATCTGCCGGCCACATTGCGCCAGAGGACAGAATCGCTCGCCGTCGATCCGGCCCGGCTCGCTGAATTCTTCTCCACGCTGCTTGCGCTCTTCGCGGGACGCGCCCTCAGGGCACAAACGGTGGCGGGCGTGCCGAGCGGAAAGCTATCCGAACTGCTGAAGCGCATGCGCTCCGCACGTTACGGCGTTCTGACCTGGGCCGCGGCGGATCTCGCGTTCGCGCACGCCGATCTCGCGATCCAGTCCATGTGCGAATTGGTCCGGGCATTGAATTCTGAAACCCGGTTTTCCGTTCTGCCGCTCGGCGGCAGCGACGGCGACCTGACCGCATTGCAGGTCACGACCTGGCAGACCGGCTTTCCCGTGCAGGTGAATTTCTGCGGTGGCGCGCCCGCCCAGGACCCGGCGCGGCATCTTGCCCGGCAGGGCGAGGTCGACGCCATGGTCTTCGTGTCCGCGCTGGACGCCACGCGCACGCCACCCGCCGGCAAGATTCCCTCGATCGTGCTCGGCCGCGCCGGCATGCGCGCCGGCGGCTGCTCGGTATTCATCCCGGTTTCGGTTCCCGGTTTGCACCACACCGGCCATCTCTACCGGGCCGACAATGTTGTCGCCATTCACTTGCGCAAACTCGCCGGGTCCGCGCTGCCGTCTGCCGCGCAGGCCTTGCAGCGCATCCTCGACGCCATGAAGGAGCCGCATTGATCCGGCTCAGCGGCGGCCGGGTCTACGATCCCGCTCATCGGGTCGATGGCGAGGTACGCGATCTGTTCGTGCACGACGGCCGCATCGTCATGGCACCGTCGCTGGGAACATTTATCGATCGCGAGTACGATCTCTCCGGCCGAATCGTCATGGCCGGCGCAATCGACTTGCATACCCACATCGGCGGCGGCAAGGTCAACATCGCGCGCGCCATGCTGCCCGAAGATCATCGCGACAGCGCCTTTGCGCGAACAGACATCACTCGTTCCGGCAGCGGCGTTGCCGCGCCCTCGACTTTCGCTACCGGTTATCGCTATGCCGAGATGGGCTACACCGCGTGCTTCGAGCCGGCCATGCTGCCGGTCAACGCACGCCAGGCCCATATGGAAATGGGCGACACGCCGATCGTCGACAAGGGCGGCTACGCCTTGCTCGGCAACGACGATTTCCTGTTGCGGCTGATGGCCGCCGACGCCGAACAGAGTGTGATCAACGACTATGTTGCCTGGACGCTGCATGCCACCCAGTGCGTCGCCATCAAGGTCGTCAACCCCGGCGGCATCAGCGCATTCAAGTTCAACGCGCGCCACCTCGATGTCGACGAACCGCATCCGCACTACAGAGTGACCCCAAGGGAGATCCTGACTACATTGACGCGCGCGCTGCACGAACTCTCGATACCGCATCCGCTGCACGTCCATGCCAGCAATCTCGGTGTGCCCGGCAACGCGGCATCGACGCTCGCGACCATGGACGCCGCCGAAGGCCTGCCGATCCATCTGACGCACATCCAGTTCCACAGCTACGGCACCGAGGGCGAGCGCAAGTTCTCCTCCGCGGCGGCCAGCATCGCGGAAGAGATCGACCGTCATGCCAACGTATCCGCCGATGTCGGCCAGATCATGTTCGGTCAGACCGTGACCGCCTCGGGCGACACCATGGCGCAGCATCGCAACGCAGGGCATGCGCATCCGAACAAATGGCTGTGCATGGACATCGAATGCGACGCCGGCTGCGGCGTCGTGCCGTTTCGCTATCGCGACGGTAACTTCGTCAACGCGCTGCAATGGGCCATCGGTCTGGAACTGTTCCTGCGCGTGAAAGATCCCTGGCGGGTGTTTCTGACCACCGATCATCCGAACGGCGCACCGTTCACCAGCTACCCACACCTGATCCGGCTGCTGATGGACAAGGGTTTTCGCAACGAGAAGCTCGCGCAGCTTCATCCGGACGCGGCTGCGCACAGCCAGCTCGCCTCGCTGGACCGCGAGTACTCGCTCTATGAAATTGCGATCATGACCCGTGCCGCGCCGGCGCGCAGCCTGGGTCTCGCCGACCGCGGACATCTGGGTGTCGGCGCGGCCGCCGATATCACGGTATACCGGGATGATCCCGATCGCGAGAAAATGTTCCATGGGCCCGAATACGTCTTCAAGGACGGTGAAGTGGTTGCGCGCGACGGACGCATCGTGAAGGTCGTGCGTGGCGCCACCCACGTCGTTCGCCCCGACTTCGATCGCGGTATAGAGAAAAGGCTGCAGGAATATTTCGAGCGCTACCACACCATCCGCTTCGCTAACTTTCCGATCTCCACGGACGAACTGGTCGAATGCGGCAGCCGCGAAACCCTGGTGCATGCCTGCGCGAGGCCACCGCAATGATCCTCAACGGCGTCGCCATCGACGATACCTTCGCCGAAGCCTTCGGCATGCGCGCCACCCGCATCCTGGTCACCGCGCTGAATCTCAAATGGGCTTATCACGCGGCGCGAGCAGTGACCGGCTTCGCCACCTCGGTCATCGGCTGCGGATGCGAGGCCGGAATCGAGCGTGAACTGTCCGCGGAGGAAACGCCGGACGGCCGTCCCGGATTGTCCGTACTCCTGTTCGCGGTCTCGGGCAAGGAACTCGCCAAACAGGTCGAGCGCCGCGTCGGCCAGTGCGTATTGACCGCGCCGACTTCCGCCGTGTTCGCCGGACTCGACGGCGAAGCCATTAATCTCGGCCGGAATCTGCGCTTCTTCGGCGACGGCTTTCAGATATCCAAAATCATCGGCGGCAAGCGTTACTGGCGGATACCGGTGATGGACGGCGAGTTCTTCTGCGAGGAAACCACCGGCATGATCAAGGCCGTCGGCGGAGGCAACTTCCTGGTGCTCGCGCGCGGTCAATCCGAAGCGCTCGCTGCCTGCGAAGCGGCCATCGAAGCGATGGCCAAGCTGCGCGGTGTCATCATGCCCTTTCCGGGTGGCGTAGTGCGCTCCGGTTCGAAGGTCGGCTCGAAATACAAGGCGCTTTCCGCGTCGACAAACGACGCGTTCTGTCCGACATTGCGCGGGGCGGTAAAAAGCGAGCTGTCGCCGGAAACCGGCGCGGTGCTGGAAATCGTGATCGACGGGCTGACTGAAGCCGACGTGCGCAACGCCATGCGCGCTGGAATCGACGCGGTGTGCAGGGCCGGAGCCGACGGCGGCATCCTGCGCGTAAGCGCGGGCAATTACGGTGGCAAGCTCGGCCAGTATCACATCGAACTGCACGACATCATGCTATGGCAGCGCTGACGCTCACCCTGCGCAACGCTCCCGCCCGCAGCATTGATCTATCCCCGCTGACGCCCCAACGGCTGACCGGGCTGGACAAGTCCGCAATCGGCGCGCTGCACATACGCGGTGGATTGCGTGTCGCGGATGTATTCGATATCGATGCCGGGGATGCGCAACACCTGGTCATTCGCAACAGTTGCGACCGGCTGACGCATATCGGTGCCGCCATGCGCTCCGGCACGATCACCGTCGAGGGCGACTGCGGCGCGTACGCGGGTCTGGGTCTGAACGGCGGACACCTGAACGTTAGCGGCAATGCCGGCTCGTTTGCCGGCAGCGGGATGAAAGCGGGACTGATCCAGATCCACGGCAACGCCGGTGAATTCGCCGGTGGCGCGCTGGCGGGGGACAGGCAGGGCATGCGCGGCGGAATTCTTGCGATCCACGGCGATGCCGGTGACCGCACCGGCGAACGCATGCGGCGCGGCCTGTTGCTGGTCGGTGGAAACGCCGGTGCGTATTGTGGCGCAAACATGCTGGCCGGAACGCTCTTCGTCGCGGGCAAGGTGGGGATGATGCCGGGCTTCTCGCTCAAGCGCGGTACGCTGCTGCTGGCCTGCGTGCCGGACAATCTTCCGGTTACGTTCCAGGACAGCGGGGAACATTCGCTGTTGTTCCTGACGCTTCTGGAAAGACAACTACAGCGGGATCACCCGTCTTTTGCGCGCTTCCTGCCATTCAGTCAAAAAGTGCGGCGCTACTGCGGCGACCTTGCCTGGGGCGGCACCGGGGAAATCCTGATTTTCTCTTGAAGCAGCTTTCGCCTGATGCGGCAGCCGCTCCCCGGTTCAGCGGTTATCGAGATCCGAGATGCGTTCCTCGTAGGCTTTGAGCATGCACTCGACGTCGTTGCAGACGTCGCGTGCGTCGTGAATCCAAGCGCGCTGGGCTTCCATCAACGACCTGGGTTCGGCGCCGCGATGGATCGCCCCGCGAAACGCCAGCGCCATGCGTTCGTCCGCTTCGGCCAGCCGCGGGTTCGAGCACAATAATTTCTCGCTATTGGTTATCGCGCGGCTGCAATCCAGAGCCGCCAGGACGGGTGCGGGAACCGCCAGCGCGATGCTGATGACGAGAACGGCGGGCGCGTTCACGCGAGCAGTCTCCCGCCCTCGAGCACCGGCACTGCATCCAGCGCGCTCAGGCGGGCCGCGAAATGAACTTCGTGGGTGAGATTGCGCTCGGCCATCATGCGCCCGACGCGCGCGCGCAGCAGGCAATCGGCCGCGTCCTCGCTGCGGAACAGGCTTCGCGCCGCCAGCGCGGCATCGGAAAAGTCGCTGTTCTCATCGAGCGCGCGCGACAGCAGATCGACCAGATACCCGGCACCGTACAGGTCTTCGAGATTGACCATGCCCATCGATCCCGAGCAGACGATCAGGATCGTCTTGCCCGGATGCTTGTCCAGAACGCGATTGACCACCGCTTCGCCATTCAGCAACGCCGCGGCGTAAACATGATCCGCTCGCGACGATTGCCGTAGCGCGACGGTGCCATTGGTCGTCGAATAGATCAGCTTGCGGCCGGCGATCTTCTCTTCGAGCAAGGCCAGCGGCGTCGGCGACGCGAATCCCGGCAGTGTTTCGGCATAGAGCTCGCCGGCCAGGATGTAGCTGCCCTGCGGGTGTTTCTGCGCTTCCGCCCTCGCCCCGGCTTCGTCCAGCGTGGGAATGACTTCGGTCGCGCCATTGGCGAGCGCCGTGATGATGGTCGACGTGGCGAACAGCACATCGAGTACGATCGCGACCTTGCCTTCCAGCCGTTCGTGATCGAGTTCTTCCTTGCGGCACAGCACGTGCACCTTGTGCTTGAACAGCATGTTCACGTCGTTGGGCTCCCCGGGTTGCGGCGGCGGAACATCCCATAACCTTGCATGGACATCACCATCTCTCCATCCTGGTTGAACACTTCCCACAGATTGCTGACGATGCCGATGTCCGGCTTGCTCTTCGACGTACGCGTTTCCAGCGTGGTGCGCCGCGCGCTGATCGTGTCGCCCGGCCGCACCGGTTTCAGCCATTTCAGATTGTCGATGCCGGGAGAACCGGCGCTGGCCGATTGCAACAGGTAGGCGTCGCACATCATGCGCATGACCATGGCGCAGGTATGCCAACCGCTGGCGATCAGGCCACCGTACATCGACTGCTTCGCCGCCGCTTCGTCGACATGAAACGATTGCGGATCGAACTGCCTGGCAAACTCGATGACTTCATCCATGTCGACGCGCTTGCCGCCGATCTGTTCGACTTCACCGACCTTGAAATCTTCCCAGTATCTTGTTATCAACGTTCAACCTCCAAAAAAGGTCTTCACCGCAAAGGCGCAAAGGACGCAAAGGGAACGCAAAGGAAAGCAATGCAATGTGAATGGATCGCTGGGTGATTTACGCTGCTCGACATGGCACCACACATGACTTGCATGCGCAGAGAAAATCAACCTTGGCAGGATTTACTAACCCTCACCGCTTTTCGAGCTTCCATGTCCTCCTTTGCGTTCCCTTTGCGTCCTTTGCGTCTTTGCGGTGAAATTCAGATCTTGACCCAGGACTTGCGGGGGGGCTTCATTTGCGCACCAGCGTCGCCTTCCTTCATGGTCGCGAAGCGCGTGCGCTGGCTCGCAGAATTGCCGAACAGCACATCGATCGCAGTCAACCGCTTGAAATAGTGGCTGACGTTCAGCTCGTCGGTCATGCCCATGCCGCCGTGGAGCTGGATCGCCTGCTGGCCGACGAAGCGGCCCGCGCGGCCGGCCATTTCCTTTGCCGCGGCGACGGTGCGCCGGCGCTCCGAAACATCCGCCGAGTCCACTTTCGAAGCGGCCAGCAAGGCCATCGAGCGCGCCTGCTCGAGTTGCACCAGCATGTCGACTGCGCGATGCTGCAAGGCCTGGAAGCGGCCGATCGGCTGGCCGAATTGCTGCCGTGTCTTCAGATACTCCACCGTCGTCGCGCGCAACGCGTCCATGATGCCAACCGCCTCGGCACACAACGCGGCCATTGCACGATCGAGCACTGCGTCGATCAACGGCATGGCCTGGTCGAGGGTGCCGATCACCGATTCGGGACCCAGCTTTACGCCGGAGAGTTGCAGATCGAGTGCACGAGTGCCGTCGAACAAGGGATATTCCTGGCCGCCGAGATTTTCCTCGTCGGCCTCGACGATGAACAAGGTGACGCCGCGCGTGTCTCCGGGACCGCCGGTGGTACGCGCCGACACGATGAACTTGTCCGCCACCGAACCGTGCAGCACCAGCGTCTTCTCGCCTTCGAGCACGAACACGTTGCCGTCGCGGGTCGCCCGCGTCCCGACATGGCCGAGATCGAAACGCGCGTCCGGCTCGGCATGCGCGAAAGCCAGGATCAGCGAACCGTCGATGATCTTCGGCAGCAGAATCTTTTTCTGCCATTCGGCCGCGCCCAGCGCCACACAGCCTCCGGCCAGAACCACCGTCGCGAGATAAGGTTCGAGGGTGAGGTTGCGGCCGAGCGCTTCCATCACCAGCATCGTTTCCACGCCACCGCCGCCGAATCCGCCGTCCTCCGGCGAGAACGGCACGCCGAGCACCCCCAGCGAGGCCAGCCCCTGCCAGAGTTGAGCATTCATCGGCTGGCGATCCGCCAGCATCCGGCGGCGCTGCTCAAAGGTGAAATTTTTCTCGAGGAAGCGCGCCACGCTGTCCTTGAGCATCGTCTGTTCTTCAGTCAGTGAAAAGTCCATATCTGTAGACCTTGAACCGCGGAGGGCACGGAGAACTGCAAATCCCAGGCAATTCTCTCCAGTTCCCGTTCTATTGCCTTCCTCCGTGTTCTAAAAGGGTACTCCACGCTTCGCGAGGGTATCCATGTCCTCCGTGGTGAAAGATCTTGACTTTCAAAGTCCCAGAACCATCTGCGCTACGATGTTGCGCTGGATTTCGTTGGAGCCGCCGTAGATGGTGGTCTTGCGGTAATTGAAGTAGCGCGCCGCCAGCGGCGCGGCGTAGTCGGGGCCGACATGCGCGCCGATCCAGTGGTCGCCCCAGGCCATCGGCAGGTGCGGCAGCGCGTAAGGCCCGACGGCATCCATCATGAGTTCGGTCAGTTCCTGCTGGATCTCGGTGCCCTTGATCTTGAGGATGGATGCTTCCGGACCCGGGGCCTTGCCGTCGCGATCCGCGCTCGCTACGCGAAGGCAGGTGATCTCGAGCGCCATCAGGTCGATCTCGACGCGAGCAACACGATCGCGGAACAGGGGATCTTGCATCAGCGGTCTGCCGCTCTCCTGTTCCTGCGTGGCGATGTGCTTCAGGTATTGCAGCTCGCGTTTCGACGCGCCGACGCCGGCGATGCCGGTCCGCTCGTGCGACAGCAGGAACTTGGCGCAGGTCCAGCCGCGGTTTTCCTCGCCGACCAGGTTCTGCGCCGGCACCTCGACGTTCTCGAACCAGATTTCGTTGACCTCATGCTCGCCGTCGAGCGTGATGATCGGTCGCACCGTGATGCCGGGGGAATGCATGTCGATCAGCAGAAAAGAAATGCCGTCCTGCTTCTTGCCGCCGCTGGACGTTCGCACCAGGCAGAAGCACATGTCGGCCCACTGGCCGTGCGTGTTCCAGGTTTTCTGGCCATTGACGATGTAGTGGTCGCCTTTGCGTTCGGCGCGCGTCTTCAGCGACGCGAGGTCGGAACCCGAGCCCGGCTCGGAATAGCCCTGGCACCACCAGTCTTCGCTGGAAAGGATGCGCGGCAGATAATGCTTTTTCTGCTGTTCGGTGCCGAAGGCGATGATCACCGGGCCGACCATGTGCAGGCCGAACGGCGTCAGTCGCGGCGCGCCGGCCGCCGCGCTCTCGTCTTCGAAAATGAAGCGCTGGATCGAAGACCAGCCGGTGCCGCCGTATTCCACCGGCCAGCCGGCGGCAATCCAGCCCTTCTCGAACAGGATTTTCTGCCAGCGCACGTAGTCGTCCTTGCCGAGCCGCTTGTGCTCAAGGACTTTTCTGGACAGGTCGCCCGGCAGGTGGCTGCGGATGAATTCGCGCACTTCGCCGCGAAATGCGGTTTCTTCCTTCGTGTAATTCAGGTCCATCGGGGAGTTCCTGGTCGGATCGATGCGGCCGGACGCCCTCAGGCCATCGCGAGGCACCACGCCGGGCAGCGAAGGATAAGCGATGCTCGGGACCCAAGCAAATCCCGGCTGGATGCCGGACGCCGCACGGCACTATAATGACCACTCGAATCAACGCTTTTGCGCAGCCTCCCTCGAGGCTGGTCGACGAGGACGCGATCATGAACATGCCAGACGAAAAAGCCCTGCGCCATTTGAATGCTTCCCTGAATCTCGATGCGCTGTGGATCCCCTTCACCGCCAACCGCCAGTTCAAGGCCGCGCCGCGTTTGCTGGTGTCGGCCAAGGACATGTATTACCAGACCCATGACGGCCGCAAAGTGCTCGACGGCATCGCCGGCCTGTGGGCGGTCAATGCCGGCCACTGCCGCCGCCAGATCGTCGATGCGATCAAGCAACAGGCCGAAACCATCGATTACGCGACCGGATTCCAGATGCACCATCCCGCCGCCTTCCAGGCAGCGGAAAAACTGGTCTCGATCACGCCGCAGGGACTCAACCGGGTGTTCTTCACCAACTCCGGGTCCGAAGCGGTCGATACCGCGCTGAAAATCGCGCTCGCCTATCACCGCGTACGCGGCGAGGGCACCCGGCGCATCCTGATCGGGCGCGAACGCGGTTATCACGGCGTGGGCTTCGGCGGCATCTCGGTCGGCGGCATGGTCGGCAACCGCAAGACTTTCGGCAACATGCTGGGGTCGGTGGATCATCTGCGCCACACGCACGATCTTGCGCGCAACGCCTTCTCGCGCGGACTGCCCGAGTACGGCGCGGAACTCGCCGACGACCTGGAACGGCTGGTGCAACTGCACGACGCGTCCAATATCGCTGCGGTAATCGTCGAACCGGTTGCGGGCTCCACCGGCGTGCTGCTGCCGCCGAAGGGTTATCTGCAGAAGCTGCGCAGCCTCTGCGACAAATACGGCATCCTTCTGATATTCGACGAAGTCATCACCGGCTTCGGCCGGACCGGCAAAGCCTTTGCGGCGCAGACGTTCGGCGTGACGCCGGACATCATCACCTGCGCCAAGGCGTTGACCAATGCGGCCGTGCCCATGGGCGGCGTGATCGTGAAGCAAGGCATCTACGACACCTTCATGGAAAAAGGCGGTCCCGACGCGGCCATCGAGTTCTACCACGGGTACACCTACTCCGGCCATCCGCTGGCTGCCGCGGCCGCGTGCGCCTCCCTCGATCTGTTCCGGGACGAAAAGCTGTTCGAGCGCGTCGCCGAGCTGGCACCGTACTGGGAAGACGCAGCACATTCGCTCAAGGGACTGCCGCACGTGATCGACATCCGCACGATCGGACTGGTGGTCGGCATCGAACTGCAACCCATGGCCGACAAACCCGGCGCGCGCGCCTTCGAAGCTTTCCTGCGCGCCTACGACAAGAATGTCCTGATCCGTACCACCGGCGACACGATCGCGATGTCGCCTCCGTTCATCATCGAAAAGGCACAGATCGACCAGCTCTTCGATACCGTGCGCGACGTTTTGAAGACTCTTCCTTGAAATAACCCTTCACCGCAAAGACGCAAAGGCGCAAAGGAAACGCAAAGAAGTGCAAGCGGATAAGCAACTGAACAGAGGACGGACTGACATTCTCTCCATTTATTTCGATGCACTTTCAAAGTTTCTGGTTTAGCTTTCCTTTGCGTTTCCTTTGCGCCTTCGCGCCTTTGCGGTTAGCGGTATTAAGAAAATGAATTTCGTCATCGCCCAGATGCAGCACGAGACCAACACCTTCTCGCCGGTGCCGACGCCGTGGGAGGAGTTCGGGCCCAAGGGGCCGTACCTCGGACGCGAAGCTTTCGAGGCGATGAAGGGCAAGGGCATGGCCATGGCAGCGTTCCTGGACCTGGCTGCGAAGGCCGGCGCGGAGGTGGTCACGCCGATCGCCGCCTGGGCGAACCCGAGCGGGCCGGTGGACGGCAACGCCTATGACCGCATTTGCGAGGCGATTTGCAGTGAGGTTGCCAAGGGCTGCGATGCGGTGTTGCTCGACCTGCACGGCGCCATGGTGGTGGCGGACCGCACCGACGACGGCGAAGGCACGTTGCTCGAGAAAATCCGCAACATTGCACCACGCACGCCGATCGCGGTATCGCTGGACCTGCACGCCAACGTCACCGAACGCATGGTGCGCAACTGCGACGTCATCGCCGGGTACAAGACCTATCCGCACGTGGACCAGTACGAATCCGGGCAACTCGCCGGCTCCATCCTGCTGCGCATGATGAAGGGCGAGGTCAAGCCGGTGATGGCGTGGGGCAACGCGCCGATCCTGGCGCAGACGCTGCGCCAGAACACCGCCGAAGGTGCGATGAAGGATTTCGTCGACGCCGCCCGCGCGGCGGAACGCGACGGCCTGCTGGCCGCCACCGCATTCGGCGGCTTCCAGATGGCCGACATTCACGACGCCGGCATCAGCGTGGTCACCGTTGCGGACGCCGGCAAATCTGCAGCCGCGAGCGCGTGCAATGCGATCCTGGAAGTTGCCTGGGCGCAAAAGGAAGATTTTATCTACCGCGGACAGCCGCTTGAGCAGTCGATCGCGCAGGCGAAGCGCATGGGCGAACAGTCGGGTGGACCGATCCTGCTGCTGGATCACGCCGACAACTGCGCCTCCGGCTCAACGCAGGACACGATGTACGTGCTGCGCGAGGCGCTGCGCCAAGGCTTGACCGGCATCGCGGTGGCGCCGATCCGCGATCCGGAAGCCGTGGCGAGGATGATTGAGGCCGGCAAGAACGCGCGGGTATCGCTTCCAGTGGGCGGCAAAATGGACATGCCCTCGATCCGGCGCAAGGGGGAGCCTTTGCTGCTGAGCGGGGTCATCCGCACGATCACGGACGGCGAGTACACCATCACCGGCCCGCAGTTCACCGGGATGCGCTGCTTCATGGGCAGGACCGTGGTGCTCGACACCGGCACCGCGCAGGTCGTCATCTCCGAGCGCAATCAGGAACCGTGGGACCGCGGCGTGTTCGAAAGCGCCGGCATCGACCCCGCACGCCAGCGCTACCTGCTGCTGAAGTCGCGCATGTACTTCCGGCCGGTGTTCCTGCCGATCGCGAAGGGCATGGTGTTCTGTGACGCTCCCGGCGTGTCGTCCTCGGACTGGACCGAGTTCGAATACCGCAAGATCCGGCGACCGATCTATCCGCTGGATGAAAATTTTGCCAACGGCCGCAAGGCCGCGGCCGCATAACGCACAAGACCGAACAGTCAGAGGAGAAACAAACGTGAACAAACCACTGAACCAGGCCTCAGTCCTGGAAGAACTTCACCACTACATAGGCGGAACCGAAGTCGCCGGCCGTAGCGGGCGCCACGGCGATGTCTACAATCCGGCGCTGGGCAGCGTGAAGGCCCGGGTGCCGTTCGCAGCCGAAGCGGAAGTCTCCGCTGCCGTCGAGGCGGCGCAGAAGGCATTCCCAGCTTGGGCCGCCACACCGCCGCTGCGTCGTGCGCGCGTGATGTTCAAGTTCAAGGAATTGCTGGACATGCACGCCGACAGGCTCGCCGCAATCGTCACCAGCGAGCACGGCAAGGTTTTATCCGACGCCAAAGGCGAAGTCACCCGTGGCATCGAAGTCGTCGAGTTCGCCTGCGGCATTCCGCACCTGCTCAAGGGCGAGTACACCGAACAGGTCGGCACCGGCGTGGACAGCTACTCCGTGCGCCAGCCGCTGGGCGTCTGCGCCGGCATCACCCCATTCAATTTCCCGATGATGGTGCCGATGTGGATGTACCCGATCGCCATCGCCTGCGGCAACACTTTTGTCCTCAAACCCTCCGAGCGCGATCCGTCGGCGAGCCTTTACGTGGCAAAGCTGCTGAAGGAAGCGGGATTGCCTGACGGCGTGTTCAACGTTGTGCACGGCGACAAGGTCGCAGTCGATGCGCTGCTGCACGATCCGCGTATCTCGGCGGTGAGCTTCGTCGGTTCTACGCCTATCGCAGAATACATCTACCGCACGGGTACCGCTTCAGGGAAACGGGTGCAGGCGCTAGGCGGCGCGAAGAACCATCTGGTCGTGATGCCGGATGCCGATCTCGATCAAGCCGTGGATGCGCTGATCGGCGCGGCCTACGGTTCCGCGGGCGAACGCTGCATGGCGATCTCGGTTGCGGTCGCCGTGGGAAATATCGCCGACAAGCTGGTGGAGAAACTTGCCGAACGCACCAAGGCGCTGAAGATCGACACCGGTACCGACGACGCGGCGGAAATGGGGCCGCTGGTCACGCGGCAGCATCTCGACAAAGTCAGCGGCTACGTGGATCTGGGCGTCAAGGAAGGCGCGAAACTGGTGGTGGACGGCCGCGGCCTCAAGGTCAAAGGCCACGAGAACGGCTTCTTCCTCGGTGGCTGCCTGTTCGACCAGGTCAAGCCGGACATGACGATCTACAAGGAAGAAGTGTTCGGCCCGGTGCTTGCGGTCACGCGCGTGCCCGATTTCGAAGCGGCGGTCGACCTGGTCAACAAACACGAATTCGGCAATGGCGTGTCGCTGTTCACGCGCGACGGCGACTGCGCGCGGGAATTCGCCATGCGCATCCAGATCGGCATGGTCGGCATCAACGTGCCGATCCCGGTGCCCATGGCCTTCCACAGCTTCGGCGGGTGGAAGCGTTCGCTGTTCGGCGATCACTATGCCTACGGTCCCGAGGGCGTGCGTTTCTATTCGCACCTGAAGACGATCACGACGCGCTGGCCGACCGGCATCCGCAAAGGCGCCGAGTTCGTCATGCCGACGATGAAGTAAGGTTAGGGGCTAGGGGCTAGGGGCTAGGGGCTAGGGAGAGAATCATGAAGCGTTGCTTACTCGTTGCAATGATTTTCGCGGTCGTATTGCTGTCCGCCTGCGAAAAAAGCAAGCCGCCCACGCCTAAGTCAAGCGCTACGCCGGACACGCATCCGGTGAAGAACGTCGAATCTTTGCCGTCCGGGACCATTCGGGAAGGCGCGCGTACCATGAACCGGGCCACGGACCTGGGAACAAACCTCGAGCAACAGAAACAGGATCGCGACAAGGAAGCGGAAACTCAGAACAAGTAACACGGGGGGGCACCATGGCCAGGATCGAAAACGCGGACGCGTTACGAGAACTGATCGGCTCGCCCGGTGAGATGGTGCCGCACAAGATCCATCGCGAACTGAATGCCCGCGCCATCGGGTTCATCGGCAAATCGCCGATGCTGATGCTGTCCACGGCGGACGCCGGAGGCCGGGCGACCGTTTCGCCGAAAGGCGATCCGGCCGGATTCGTGCACGTCGAAAACAGCCGCACGCTGCTGATTCCCGAACGCAAGGGCAACAAGCTGATTTTTTCGCTGACCAATATCCTCGCCAATCCCGCCGTCGGACTACTATTCCTGGTTCCCGGCACCTGCGAAACCTTGCGAGTCCGGGGCGAAGCGGAACTGCTCGACGATCCGGCGTTGTGCGCAAAGGTGTCGGCCCGCGGCAGCAAGGCGCTGCTGGTCATCCGCGTGCGCGTCACCGAATGCTACTTCCATTGCGCCAAGGCCTTCCTGCGCAGCGACTTGTGGAAACCGGAAACCTGGTCGGAGAAAATGACCATCTCCTTCGGCGAAGAAATCGCCGAGAGCGGCGGCATCGGCCGGGAGTCGATCCGCGAATTCGATCAGGCCGTCGCCGGCCGCTACAAAACCGACCTATGACACGAAGAGACGCATGAAATCGCTGCGTGTGTTCGGTTTCGCCACTCTCACCCTGCTCCTGCCGCCTGCGCTTGCAGCGGCGGAGGACGTCTGGACCCAGAACGACGGCTACCTGAAGAGTGCCATCAACGACTGCAGCGCCGTCGTCGCCGACCGGGCGGTCTGCCGCAACTTCATCGGAGAAGCGCTGAACCGGTTGTTCGGCATCGGTGAATTCTGCACCCGTTCGCGCTGCATGAAGGCCGTTGAAATCGAATGGAAGATCCGCCACGATCCGGGCAAATGGAGTGCGTTGGGCACCGCGAACGATCAGGCAGTACTCGACAAAGCGCGCGAGTTCGCCGGAACCAAGGCCGTGCTCGCCATACTCAACGAGGAGGAGCGCGGCCAGATCGCGATCGTCATGCCCGGAGCCGCGGTCCCTTCCGGCAGATGGGGACTGAAAGTCCCGATCGGTGTCGGCGCGCGAGTCGATCGTCCCGAGGCGTCGGTCTACGCCAAGAGCCTCAACTGGCTGTTCGCCGATCCGGCGAAAGTGGTCATCTACGTCAGGTTGTAGCGCGGCGCCGGACATCATGAATCGGCTGTCCCCTATCCTCGCAGCCGCTTTGTTGCTGGCGTTAGCCGCATGCGCCACGCCGAAGAAAACCGAATCCGTTGCGCCGAAGGCGGCGCCACCACCTGCTGCCGAGGAACTGATCCGCGACAAATTCGTCGTTCCCGGCGAACGGGCGGGTCCGATCCTGCTGGGAATGTCGTTGCGCAAACTGGTCGGGGTCGTGGGCGAACCGGTGTCCAGCACCGCTGCGCGCATTCCGGGCGGTCGCAGCGCGCTGCTGTATCGCTATGCCGACCCGGATGCCTCACCGGATGGCGCGATGCTGGTCATGGTCAGGGAAACCGATCAGACGGTCTACTCGATTCAGCTCGACAGGATCGAAAGCTTCCAGACCCGCGAAGGCGTACGCTACGGTTCATCCGAAGCCTTGGTCCGGGCCAGCTTCGGCAAACCGCAATCCATCCAGGAATCCGGCGCCGGCGAAATTCCGCGCGCCTACTGCTATCTCAGCGGACTTGCCGTGCGCCTGAACGCCACGGGAAATGTGGAAAGCCTGACGGTGTTCCCCGGCTCAGACCTGCGCAAAATCTGCAAGGCGCAGTAGATTTCGCTCAGGCGCCGAGCGTCGTGCTCTCGCGGCCGTCGAGCGCGGCATCCAGCGTGTGCCAGCCCAGCAGCGCACAATTCACCCGCGAAGGAAACTCGCGAATCAATTCCAGCATCGGCAACTGGCCGGAATCGGCATGCAGATTCGAGGTGGCACCCGGGTCGCGCAACAACTTCTCGAAACTCCTGTACAGCGTTCTTGCCTCCTGCACCGTCTTGCCTTTCACCGTTTCGGTCATGATCGACGCGGACGCCATCGATATCCCGCAGCACTCGCACTGGAACGCGGCGTCGATGACGCGGCCCTCTTCCACCCTCGCGTAAACATCGAAGGTATCGCCGCACAGCGGATTGATGCCGTGCGCCTTGCGATTGGCGTCTGCCAGCTCATGGAAGTTGCGCGCATTCTTGATGTGATCGAGGATCACTTCGCTGTAGAGGCTCTTGGTTTCCGACACGAGCAGTCCTTCAGGCGAGCGGCCGCCCGCCGTCGATGGCGATGATGCAGCCGGTGGAGTAATGGAGGTGGGCCACGACGGCCAGCGCGGCGGCGCCGATTTCGTCGGCGGTGGCCAGGCGCTTCAGCGGCGTGCGCGCGGCCTGCTCGTCGCGCCATTTCTTGTCCAGCCCCTTCACGAAATCGGTATCCACCAGACCCGGCGATACCGAGACTACACGAATTTCCGGCGCCAGCGCGCGGGCCAGCGACTTCGTCATCGAATCGAGCGCCGCCTTGGATGCGCAATAGGCCACGTTGCTGCCCATGGCGGTGACGCCGGCAATCGAGGAAATGTTGATGACCAGGCCGTCGCCGCCGGCGGCGAGCAATTTCCGGAATGCGCGCACCGCGGCGAACGGCCCGCGCCAGTTCACGCGAAAAATGTCGTCGATCAGCCGGTCGTCCAGCGCGTCGAGATCGTCATGAGGCACGTATCGGGTAATGCCAGCACAGTTCACCAGCACGTCGAGGCGGCCATGCTTCGCCCGCACGTCGTCCGCCAATGCGTCCAGCGCCGCGCTGTCGTCCACCGGTACGTGTGCAACGGAGTGCCCCTTGCCGGGCAGGTTCGCAGTGAGATCCTTCGCCGCCTGCTCGCCGTTGTTGTAAGTGACGATACAGGTCGCGCCCGCCTCCGCAAAATGCCGGCAGATCGCGGAGCCGATCGCGCCCGAGCCACCGATCACTACCGCTACTTGGCCATGCATGTTATCGACACCTAGAATCCTGAACCACGGATACCCTCGCAGAGCGTGGAGTACCCTTTTAGATCACGGAGGACACGGAGAAAACCCATCAAAGTGTAATTTGGCAGGAGAATATTTAATGGCGGCGCAAACGCATTCACAGAGCGCTCAATTTGCCTTCTATGTCGAATCCGGGATTCTCTCCGTGTTCTAAAAGGGTACTCCACGCTCTGCGAGGGTATCCGTGGTTCAAGAATTTGAATTAGGCAGCGCGAAGGCGACCGTAGCGCTTGACCCGCAGGTCCGCCTGCGCCTTGTGGCCCGCGAACCCTTCGACAGCGCACAGCCGCGAGCAGTATTCGCCGATCATCGCCGACGCTTCGGGCTTCACGCGCTGGTAGGTGCAGGTCTTGATGAACTTGCCGACCCACAAACCGCCGGTATAGCGCGCCGCCTTGCGCGTGGGCAGCGTGTGGTTGGTGCCGATTACCTTGTCGCCGTAAGACACGTTGGTCTCCGGGCCAAGGAACAAAGCGCCGTAGTTGGTCATGTTGCGCAGGAAGTAGTCCGGCTCCTTGGTCATCACCTGCACATGCTCGGAGGCGATGCGGTCGGCTTCCCTGACCATTTCCGCATAGTCCTTGCAGATAATCACCTGGCCATAGTCTTTCCAGGCTTGGCCCGCGATCGCGGCGGTCGACAAGGTCTGCAATTGCCGCTCGACTTCCCTGATGGTGTCCTCGGCGAGCTTGCGCGAATTCGTCAGCAGGATGGCCGGCGAGTTCGGTCCGTGTTCGGCCTGGCCGAGAAGATCGGTCGCGCACATCTCGGCATCGCAGGTATCGTCGGCGATGATCAGGGTTTCCGTCGGACCGGCGAACAAGTCGATGCCGACGCGTCCGGAGAGTTGGCGCTTGGCTTCCGCGACGAACGCGTTTCCCGGGCCGGCAATCATGTCGGTCGGCTTGATGGTCGCCGTCCCCAGCGCCATGGCGCCGATTGCCTGCACGCCGCCGATGGTGTAGATCTCGTCTGCGCCGCCAAGATGCATCGCCGCGACAATGGCCGGATGCGGCTCGCCCTGGTAGGGTGGCGCGCAGGCGATGATGCGCTTCACCCCGGCCACACGCGCCGTGACGACGCTCATGTGCGCCGAAGCGACCAGAGGATACTTGCCGCCGGGCACGTAGCAGCCGACGCTGTTGACCGGAATGTTCTTGTGCCCGAGCACCACGCCCGGCAGCGTTTCAACTTCGACGTCGCGCAATGCGTCGCGCTGGATCTGCGCGAAATTGCGGATTTGCTCCTGTGCGAACTTGATGTCATCGACGACTTGTTTGGGCAACTGGCGCACGCAGTCCTCGATCTCCCCCTTGCTCATGCGGAAATTCTCGGGCGACCAGTCGTCGAATTTCTTCGACAGCTCTCGCACCGCTGCGTCGCCGCGTTTCTCGATGCCGGCGAGGATGTCCTCGACGGTCTTGCGCACCTTGGCAATGTCCGCGGCGTCCTGCTCGGCGGAAATGCCGGTCTTCAGAAAAATGGCCATGATGTGTTTTTCCAGGGTTGAAACGATCAGGGACTAAAACAATCGCGGCTCCGCCCGTCAGACGGTCGGCCAGCATGAGAGAGCCGCTATTCTGCAAGCTGCGCGCGGTCAGCGTCAAACAGTGCCGCGGCGAAGACCCGTCAGCGAAAAGGAAACTCCACCTCCGGCCTGCGCCCGCCGATCAGATCTGCAGCCGCCCGGCCCGAACCGCAGGCGAGCGTCCAGCCCAGCGTACCGTGGCCGGTATTCAGGAACAGGTTGCGGTAGCGGGTGCGCCCGATGAGCGGCACATTGCTCGGTGTTGCGGGGCGTAGTCCGGCCCACCGCGATGCGCCCGCATAGTCCCCGGCCCCGGGGAATAGTTGCTCGATCCGGGACAGAATCGCCTTGCAACGCCCGTCGTTCAGCGAGGTATCGTAGCCGGTCAATTCCGCCGTTCCGGCTGCCCGCAGCCGGTTGCCCAGTCTCGATATCGCCACCTTGGCGTTTTCATCGCTCAGGCACAGGGTGGGCGCCGCCTCGGGGTGCGTCAGCGGCACCGTGACCGAATAGCCCTTGACCGGATAGACCGGAACACTGATTCCGGCCGGTGACAACAGGAACGGACTGTAGCTGCCCAACGCGACCAGGAATGCATCGGCCTTGACCAGTTCGCGCCTGCCCTCGGGGTCGCGAACGATTGCGCCGGTGACCGCATCGCCTTCGATGCTCAGCGATTCGATCGCGTGCTCGTAGCCGAATTGCACGCCCCGCTCCCGGCATAACTCGGCGAGATTGCCGGTGAACTGGTGCGCATCGCCCGATTCGTCGTCGGGCGCATAGGTTCCGCCGATGAGACATATCCTCGATCCGCGCAACGTCGGTTCGAGATCCTGGCATTCCTGCACGCTCTTGATGTGCAATTCGCAGCCGTGGCTGCGCAGCAGTTCGACTCGCGCGTGAGCCGCTTCGAATTCGCCCGCGTCGGTGTGGATCTGCAGGATGCCTTTCTCGAGATGGTCGTACAGCACACCGGTCTCGCGGCGCAGCGCCTTGAGCATGTCGCGGCTGTAGAGTCCGAGGCGCAAGATGGTCAGCGTATTGCGCCGGGTGCGCTCGGGCAGGCATTCGATCAGGAAGCGCAGGCCCCAGGACCACTGCCGGTAATCTGCGCGCAGACGAAACAGCAGCGGCGCATCCTCGCGACCCAGCCACTTGTAGATTTTCCCCGGCGCGTCCGGATTCGCCCACGGTTCGGCGTGGCTTACCGAAATCTGGCCGCCGTTGGCGAAACTGGTTTCCAGACCGGCCGTCGGCTGCCGGTCCAGCACGGTGACCTCATGCCCGTCCTTCGACAGATACCAGGCGCTGGTCACGCCGATCACGCCGGCACCCAGAACGACGACTTTCATACCCGCTTCGCCTTGCTCACCATTACCCCTTCACCGCAGAGGCGCAAAGGCGCGAAGGAAACGCAAAGGAAGCGTAACCACTCAACGTGCAATACCACCTGGTATGCCCGGGGAGAATTTCGCACCGACGCACCGTAGGATACTTCTGCCCCTTGCATTTCTCTGCGTTACCTTTGCGCCTTCGCGCCTTTGCGGTGAAGGGTGAAAGGATTCGGCCTTACTGCGCAACCCAGCCGCCATCCATCAGGATATCGGTGCCGGTCATGAACGATGTCGCTTCGGTGCAAATGTAACGCGCCAGCGAGCCGATTTCTTCCGGCTTTCCCCAGCGCGCCGCCGGCGTCGCAGCCATCAAAGCGGCGTTCTTCTGCGCATCGGCGCGCAGCGGCGCGGTCAGATCGGTTGCGTAAAACCCGGGACTGATCGCCACCACCGTGATGCCGTCGCCGACCAGTTCCAGCGCAAGACACTTGGTCAGCGCCAGCAGTCCGGCCTTGGATGAACAATAGGCGCCGCGGCCGGTGCTGCCGATATGCGCCATGATCGAGGTCATGTTGATGATGCGGCCCCATTTCGCCGTTTTCATGTGCGGGATGAACGCGCGCGACACCAGGAAAGCGCCGGTCAGGTTGGTATCCACGACCAGCTTCCATTCGTCGAGGGAAAAATCGGCGACATTCTTGCGCACTGCCGTGCCGGCATTGTTGATGAGGATGTGTGCCCCGCCGAAGCGCGCGATGACATCCTTGTCGAGTTTGCCGACCTGGGCCTCGTCGCGCACGTCGGTCACGAAGATTTCGCTTTCCGCACCGATGTCCGCGGCGAATTTCCGCGTTTCCGCAAGTTTGTCGCGATTGCGGCCAACCAGAGCCAGCCTCGCCCCCGACTCGCCAAGCGCCAACGCCATTGCCCTGCCCAGTCCCCGGCTCGCGCCGGTGATGACTGCGACCTTTCCCTGCAAGAATTTTCCTTCCATGATCTCCTCCAGATCTTGTTTTCGTGCGCGGTGCGAGTATAACCCGCACCCGGCGGTGCACTTCCCTGCCTCTGCGCGGCGCGGACTCCACGCCGCTGCCCGGTCAGGGTTACAATTTTTGCTGACGTGATAACGGGGGAGACCATGGAATCGGTTCTGTTGCGCGGTGGCAAGGTCTGGGACGGGAACGGCAAACCGGCGTTTCCCGCCGATATCCTGGTCGCCGGAAACCGCATCGCCGAAGTCCGGCCGCAGGGCCCGCGCAACCCGGATGGGACAACGCATATCGATATCCCCGGACACACCGTCATACCCGGTCTGGTCGACGGCCACGCCCATCTGCCCTTTCTGCACAAGGCGGACATTGCCGACACCGGCGACGTCCCTCCGGAAGAGCACACGCTGCGGACCACGCAGCATGCCCGGGTCGTGCTCGAGGCAGGCTTTACGTCCTGCGTCAGCGGCGGTTCCGCAAAACCACGCATCGACGTGGTCATCCGCAACGAGATTGACGCCGGGCACATCCCGGGACCGCGGATGCTGGCAGCCGGTCCGGAGCTGACCAACACCGGCAATCTGGGCGACGAACGCCGCATGCACATCCACCGGGAATCGATCGCCATGATCGTCGACGGCACCGACGAGATGCTGCGGACCTGCAGGCTTCTGTTGCGGGAGGGCGTCGACACGATCAAGCTGAACATCTCCGGGAACCAGACCACGCCGAATTCCGCCTCGCACCGGAACATCATGAATGAGGACGAGATCCGGACGGCTGCACAGACGGCGCACGCGCACGGCAAACGAATCGCAGCTCACGTGCGTGCGGCTGCGTCGATCAAGCTGGCGCTCAAGCATGAAGTCGACATCCTGTATCACTGCGAATATGCCGACGAGGAATGTCTCGACCTTCTGGAAGCGGCCCGCGACAGGGTGTTCGTCGCCCCGGCGATCGGCCTCCTGCACAACCTCCTGTACGAGGCCGAGCCCTGGGGCATCACCTATCAAAAAGCGGAGGCGGCCGGCGTGGTTCACCAGTTCGAATGCGCGCAACGGGTTTTTGCCGAACTGCGCAAGCGCGGCGTTCGCGTCCTCGTGGGTGGGGACTACGGATTTCCCTGGACACCGCACGGAACCAACGCCCGCGATCTCGAGCATTTCGTCCGCTTCTTCGGCTATTCCGATGCCGAAGCCCTCGTTGCCGCGACGAAAGTCGGCGCCGCCGCGATGATGCTGGAAGGCAGGACCGGCGAGGTCGCGAAAGGTTTCCTGGCCGATCTGGTGGTGGTGGCCGGCGAGCCGCAGAACGACGTGCGACTGCTTCAGTCACCCGGCAACATCAGGCTTGTGATGAAAGACGGTCGCATCCACAAGAATCTTTTCAACGCCACGCATTGACGGGAGATGTTGCCATGCTTCAGACCACAACCCTCGCCTTGGAAGACGCCAAGCGCGTCGCCGCGGCCGCCCGAGCCGAAGCCGAAAAGAACGGTTGGGCGGTGGTCATCGCCGTCCTGGATGACGGCGGCCACTTGATGTATCTCGAGCGCATGGACGGGACACAGAAGGCCTCCAGCAGGATCGCCGAGGAGAAGGGACGTACCGCGATTCTGTTCAAGCGGCCGACCAAAGCCCTCGAAGACAACGTTCTCGAAGGGCGCACCGCAATGTTGGGACTCCCCGGCGCGGTACCGCTGGAAGGTGGCGTTCCGCTGCTCAAGGACGGCCGGTTCGTGGGCGGGATCGGCGTGTCCGGTGTGCAGTCGTTCCAGGACGGCATCGTTGCGCGAGCGGGCGCCGCCGTCCTTTGAGTTCGGTCAGGGGGTCACTTCGCCGAATCGCACCCACTCCTTGCCATCGAAGCGCATGAGCTGCAACTGCTTGATCGGGTCGTAGTCGGTTGCACTGGTGTTGATCCGCACGCCGGGCAGCAGCATGGGCAGTTCGAAGTTCTTCAGGTTCGCCGCCTGCCTCATCACATTCTCGCGCGTAAGCTCGTCACCGCACTGCTTCAGCACCTGGATCAGCAATTGTGCGTTGGTATAGGCATATACGTTGTAGATCTCGGCCACGTCGCCGTCCGGATAATAGCTCTTGATCCATGCCAGCCACTCCTTCGTCGCGGCATCTGTTTTCCATTGCGGGTCGGTGGGATCCTTGACATAGGCCGATGAGATCACGCCCACCGATTTCTGCAGACCGGCGGGCTGCAGCACCGCGGTCACCGAGGTCGCGCTGTAAGGAATAAAGAGAAGGGGCTTCCAGTCGATATCGTAGGCTTTGCGTATCGCCTGGGCCGCGAACTTCGGCGATGCGAAGCTGAAGAATGTGTCGGCACCGGCGCCTTTCAGGGTGGCGATCTGCGAATCCACCGAAGGATCGGTGGATTCGTACGACGCTTCCGCGACGATCATGCGCTCCGCTTTGTCCCCGAGATGATCCTTCAGGGCTTTGACGTAGTCCTTGCCGAAGTCATCGTTCTGGTAAAGCACGCCGATTTTTGCCTCGGGCCGATTCTTCAGCAGATAGCGAACGTAGCCTGTCGTGCCGGTCTTCTGGCTGGGCAGAAACGCCATCGTCCATGGGAAGTTACGCGGATCGCCCCACTTCATTCCGGTCGCGGCGATGAACAACTGCGGCACTTTTTTGGCATTCAGATACTTCATTGCGGCCGTGTTCGTCGGCGTTCCGAAGGAACTGAACAGCAGCAGGACTTCGTCGGACTCCACCAGCTTTCGTGTCTGCTCGATGGTCTTCGGCGGGCTATATCCGTCGTCGAGCGAAATGAGCTTGATCCTGCGGCCGTTGACGCCGCCTTGCGCGTTGACCATGTCGAAATAGGCTGCCTCCGCCCTGCCGATGGTGCCGAACGCGGACAAGGGGCCGCTATAAGGCATGCTCTGTCCGACCTTGATCTCGCTGTCGGTCACACCCGGTCCGTACTTCTTCTCCGCCTGAGCGCTCAGCGGTGCTGCAGCCAACGCGGTCAACACCACAAACGCCCGGAAACAACGTGACATGACCCTCTCCCTTCGATGATCCGGCACCGGCGGCGGCAAGGCCCCCGATGTCCGGATCGCTCCGCAGCGGTGCTAGCGCCCGATGATCTTGCCGAACGTCACCCATGCCCTGCCGTCGAAGCGGGCAAGCTGGGCCGACTCGATCAGGAAGTAATCGTCCGGAGAAGTATTCCACTTGATCCCGGGCAGTATCATCGGCATCTGCAAGTCCTTGATGCCGGTCATCTGCTTCATCACGTTCTCGCGACTCAGATCGTCCCCGCAGGCCTTGAGCACGTGCACCACGCCCTGGGCGATCAGGTAACCGGACACATTGAAGACGTCGTTGATATCGCCTTCCGGATAATACTTCTTGAACCAGGCGGCATACTCCTTGAATCCGGGATCGTTTTTCCACTGTGGATCCACCGGGTCCTTGATGTATACGGCGCTGATCAACCCCACCGATTTGTCCAAACCCGCAGGTGTCAGTACGGCGCCCACCGACGTCGACACGTTGTTGAGAATGTGCAGCGGCTTCCAGCCCATGTCGTAAACCTTGCGGATCGCCTGGGCGGCGAACTTGGGCGTGGTGACGTTGTAGAAAGTATCCGCACCCGAGGCTTTGAGGGTGACGATCTGCGAGTCGATCGTCGGATCGGTTACCTCGTAGCTGGCCTCGGCCACGACCATCTGTGCGGCCTTGTCGCCAAGTCCGTCCTTCAAGCCCTTGACGTAGTCTTTGCCGTAGTCATCGTTCTGGTAAAGGATGGCGATTTTGGCGTCGGGCTTGGTGTCGAGGATGTACTGCGCGTAAATGTGACCCTCGGCCTGGTAGTTGATGTTGAAACCCATGGTCCAGGGGAAATTCTTCGGATCTCCCCATTTCGTCGCGCCGGTATTCACGAAGATGTGCGGCACACCCTTGGCGTTGACGTACTTGTGAATTGCCGAATTCGGCGGCGTGCCCAGCGTGCCGGCCAGAAACAGCACCTGTTCCTGCTCGACCAGCTTGCGCACCTGCTCGACCGTGCGCGGTGGGCTGTAGCCGTCGTCCAGGCTGATGAAGTTGATCTTACGGCCGTTCACCCCGCCCTGGTCGTTGATCATCTTGAAGTACGCGGACTCCGACCGGCCGATGGTGCCGTAGGCCGAGGCCGGCCCACTGTACGGGTTGGTGCTGCCGATCTTGATCTCGGTGTCGGTGACTCCCGGACCGTACTTCTTCTCCGCATAGCTAGCTTGCGAAACAGCAGTAGCTAAGGCTAGCGCAAAGAGTGCTCGAAAGATGCGCGCCATACTTTTCTCCTCTCAGCGGTTTGATTTCAGTAATAGCCAACTTGCGCCGCTTGCGCAGCCGCCGCCGGCTCAATTCTGCGCTTTGGGCGACATCATGCTACTTGCCCAGCACCTCTCCGAACAGCACCCAGCGCTTGCCGTCGAATCGCGCAAGCTGGACTTGCTCGATTGGGTAAAAGTCGGCCGGGCTCGTGTTGATCCTGATTCCGGGCAGCAGCACTGAAACCTCGAAATTCTTCAAGTTTGCCGCCTGCCGCATGACGTTCTCCCGGGTCAGATCATCCCCGCACTGTTTGAAAACCTGGACCAGGGTCTGCGCCGCCGCGTAGCCGTACACGTTGAAGATGTCCTTGACGTCGCCGTCCGGGAAATACTTCTTCATCCAGGCGAGCCAATTTTTCATCGGCTGATCGTTTTCCCATTGGGGATCGGTGGGATCTTTGAGGTAAAGCGCCGTGATCAGCCCGACGGATTTTTCCAGTCCGGCAGGCAGCAGGACAGTAGCCACCGAACTCGAGACATTGTTCACGAAGGTCAACGGTTTCCAGCCCACATCATAAGTCTTGCGGATCGCCTGGGCCGCGAACTTCGGTGTCGCGATGATGAAGAGGGTATTCGCGCCTGACGCTTGAAGGGTGACGATCTGCGAGTCCACCGTCGGATCGGTGACCTCGTAGCTAACCTCCTTGGCGATCGATCTGTCGGCCTGGCTGCCCAGGCCATCGTGCAATCCCTTCACGTAGTCCTTGCCGTAGTCGTCATTCTGGTACAGCACTGCAATCCTGGCATCGGGCCTGTTCTGCAGCAGATACTTGGCATACAGGTGCGCCTCGGTCTGATAGTTAGGCTGCCACCCCATAGTCCACGGAAAGTTCTGCGGATCTGCCCACTTGGTTGCCCCGGTCGCCACAAACAACTGCGGCACTTTCTTCGCGTTCATGTATTTCTGGATGGCAGTGTTGTGGGCTGTGCCCAGGTTCTGGAAGGTGAGCAGCACTTCGTTCTCTTCCACCAGCTTGCGGATCTGTTCGACCGTGCGAGGCGGGCTGTAGCCATCGTCGAGCGAAATCAGGTTGATTTTGCGGCCGCTTATGCCGCCCTGGTCGTTGATCATCTTGAAATAGGCCAGCTCGGCCTTGCCGATGGTCCCATACGCTGAACCCGGACCGCTGTAGGGCATGGTCTGGCCGATCTTGATCTCGGTGTCGGTCGCTCCCGGGTCGTACTTTTTTTCCGCCAGCGCGGTCGAGGCCGCAACCCAGGCAACCAATCCCAGTAACAACAGCAATCGACTCTTCATGTTTTCCTCCCCCGTTCAGGCATTTCATTCGATGCGGGTCAGGTATCCCGTCGTTGACGCGCGCCCCGCATCCGCATCCATGCGAGCCGCACAAATCCCGCCACCCCGGTCGGCATCAGATAGACAAACGCCAGCAGAAACACGCCGTAGATCGCCCAGGGCGCGGCCTTGGAGATCTGGTCGGCAAAGTTGGGCACGAACTGGATGAACAATGCCCCATAGAATGCGCCTGAGATCGAGGCGACGCCACCGATGACGATGCCGACCAGGAAGTTGATCGATAAACCGGGTGTGAAGCTGTCCGGCGCGACAAACTGCACTACGACGGCGCCGAGCGCGCCCGCCACGCCGGTAAACAATGCGCTGACGCCGAACGCGAGAGTCTTGTACAGCGCGCTGTGGACCCCCATCGCCTCCGCCGCGACGGGATGATCGCGGATCGCCACCAGCGCTCGACCGACGCGGCCGCGCAGCAGGTTCCAGCCGATCGCGAACATCAGCACCAGGATCGCGAGCGTGAACAGATACAACCACTGATCGGGTGTGATCTTAAGCCCGAAGGGCGCATCGGGCTTGATGATCACGATGCCCTGCACCCCGCCTGTCCACTGCTCGATGTGCTTGTATTTGAGCATCTGCGGCATCGCCACCGCCAGCGCAAAGGTTGCCAGCGCCAGGTAATGACCACGCAAGCGCAGCGCGGGCAATCCAAACAGGAAGCCGAAGACAAAGCACGCCAGCCCGGCCACCGGCAAGGTCGCCCAGTAAGGCCAGCCAAAATGGTCCATCAGGATCGCCGCAACATAAGCGCCGATGGCGTAGAAGGCGCCGTGCCCGAGGGAAATCTGGCCGTTGTAGCCGGTCAGAATGTTCAATCCCAGCAGCACGATCGCGTAGATCAGCACCAGGTTGAACTGGAAGACGCGGTAGTTGCTGACCAGAAACGGCAGTGCCACCGCGCCCGCGAGCAACACCGCCAGGCCGATCCTCTTCCAGGCGCGCAGCGACACGCCCGCGTAGCGAGGGGTCAGCACATCGGCAATGGTAACAACATCGCTCATAAGGTCCGTGAATGTCGTAGTTGCGCAGCAACCGCTCTATCGTCCCTCGTACCTCGGCGCTTTTTCATCTCATACCCTGGAAACGAAAACTTTGCCGAACATGCCGGTCGGTTTGAACAGCAGCACGCCGATGATCAGCACCAGTGCCACCGTGAGCTTCAACTCGGTGCCGATCACATAGGCGCCGATCAGGTTTTCCAAAACCCCAACCATGAAGCCACCGAGCACTGCGCCGAACGGGTTGTCGATGCCGCCCACCAGCGCTGCAGCGAATGCGTACAACAAGACGCCCGCCATCATGTTGGGTTCCAGGTAGACGACGGGCGCGACCAGCATGCCGGCCACGGCACCCACCGCCGCCGCCAGGCCCCAGCCCAGCGCCAGCATCCATCCCACGCGAATGCCCACGAGCCGGCTGGATAGCGGATTCTGCGCCGCCGCCCGCATTGCGAGGCCCAGCGGCGTGAAGCGGAAAAACAGGTACAGCGTCACCAGGACCATCAGCGTAATGCCGGTCGAACCCAGTTCGTGCGAAGAAATGTAGCGATTGCCGAACAGCGGTTGATCCGGAAACGGGCTGGGAAAGGTCTTGATGGTGTAGGTGAAAATCCATCCGGCCACGCTGTTGAAAATGACCAGCAGCGCAATGAAAACCGTTACCACGGAGAGCACCGGCGAGTTCTCCACCGGCCGGATGATGATCCGTTCGATTACCACCCCGGCGACGAAAGAGATCAGCACCGTGAGCACGAACGCCCACCAATAAGGCATGCCGGCGTTGATCATGCTCCACGCCAGATAAGTCGAGAACATCGCCATTTCGCCCTGCGCGAAATTGATGTGATTGGTGGACTGGTAAATCATCACCAGCGCCAGCGCCAGGCTGGCGTAGATGCCGCCGGTAGCCAGTCCCGAGAAAACCTGATGCAGAAATGCTTCCATGGCGACCGGGATCAGGAACCGGGACCCAGCGGGGGGCGGCGATGGAACCAAGGCCGGGCCTGCTCCAGCTGCGCAGCGAGGCGGAACAGTACCGCCTCCTCGCCGTAGCGCGCGGCGAACTGTACGCCGATAGGCAAACCTTGAGCAGTCCAGTGCAGCGGTACCGACATGGCCGGGTTGCCGCTGGCGTTGAACGGTGCGGTAAACGCCGTAAACAGCGCGATGGCGCGGCGGTAGGACTCGGGATCGTCGGTGTTCATGTCAAACACGCCGAGCTTCTCGGGCGGCTGGGGCAGTGTCGGCGTGAGCAGCAGGTCATGGCCCTCGAAAAAGTGTCCGACCATCCGGCCGGTGCGATGAACCGCCAGCACGGCGTTGGCATACTCCGCCGCGCTCGCCTTCGCGCCCGCTTCGAAGAGTGACCACGTCACCTTCTCGAATTCTCCGGGCCCGGGCGGAGTGCCGGTCTTTGCCGCGTAGAGATCGATGGCAACCCGCGTATTCCCGGCGATCACCATGCGGAAACCCGGACCCAGTTCTTCCGGTACGAAATCGAGATTTGCCTGCTCAATGCGGTGTCCCATTTCCTCCAGCAGGTGCGCCGTCTGCATCACCGCCTGCTCGCATTCGGGCGCAATCTTTTCGCCGGCGGGCGTGCGCGTAGCGAGCGCGATGCGCAGGGGCTGCAGCTTTGCGCCCACCTCGCTCGAGTACGGACGCAGCGGAGGTGCGGCGAAATAGGGCGCGCCGACATCGGGCCCGCAGGACGAATCCAGCAGCACCGCACTGTCGCGCACGCTGCGCGTGATGGTGTGTTCGGTGCTCATGCCGGCCCAGCCCTCGCCGCGGTCGGGGCCGTGCGGATTACGCCCGCGCGTAGGCTTGACTCCGAACACGCCGCAGCAGGAAGCGGGAATGCGGATCGAACCACCGCCGTCGGACGCATGAGCAGCCGGGACAAGGCCGGCCGCGACGGCCGCGGCCGAGCCGCCGCTGGAACCGCCGGCGGTATGCTGCGCATTCCACGGGTTGCAGGTCGGGCCGAACAGTGCCGGCTCGGTGGTGATGTTCAGGCCGAACTCCGGCGTGTTGGTCTTGCCGAAGATCACCAATCCTGCCTTCTTATAGCGCGCCACCAGCTCGGTGTCGTGATCGGCCATGTTGCCCCGAAAGAAGCGGCTGCCGTGGGTCGTTACGGCGCCGGCACACAGCGCATGCAGATCCTTCAGCAGGAACGGCACACCGCGCAACGGTCCGTCCGGCAAGCCCGCGCGGATGGCGGCGCGGGCGTGGTCGTAGAGCTTGTTGACCACCGAATTCAGCGTCGGGTCGCGCTGCTCGACGCGCGCGATCGCCTCCTCCAGCAACTGTTCCGGCGAAACCTGCTTGCTTCTCACCAGTTGCGCAAGCCCCACGGCATCGAAGTTGTCGTACTCTTTAAACATTGCGCATTCGCTCAGTAGCCCAGGTACGCACGCCGCACTGTCTCGTTGGAACGAACCGCCTCGGCGGTGCCGGACATGACAACCTGTCCGGTCTCTAGCACGTAGGCGTTGTCGGCGAGGTCCAGGGCCAGCCCCGCGTTCTGCTCGACCAGCAAAACGCTGACACCTTCTTCGGCATTGATGGCACGCATGATGCCGAATATGTCCTGCACCACCAGCGGCGCCAGACCGAACGACGGCTCATCCAGCAACAGCAGCCGCGGGCGCAGCATCAAGGCGCGGGACACGGCGAGCATCTGCTGCTCGCCCCCGGAAAGCGTGCCGGCTTGCTGGTGCCGTCGCTCCTTCAACCTCGGGAAATAAGTGAAAACCCGCTCCAGATCCCGCGCTATCGCGCCCCGATCCTGGCGCGTGTACGCGCCGATACGCAGATTCTCTTCGGCGGTAAGGTCGAGAAAGGTACCGCGGCCGTCGGGCACGTGGGCAACGCCGAGCCGGGCGATGTCTTCGGTGGCAATCCTTTCGATCGATCGACCGTCGAAGCGGATCGAACCGCGCCGCCTCAACATGCCGCTGACTGCGCGCAGCAGCGTGGTCTTGCCGGCACCGTTGGCGCCGAGAACGGCCGTGATGCCTCCCTGTTCCACCGCGAAGGTCACGCCGCGCAGGACGTCCGCCGCGTTGTAGCCGGCACACAAATCGGTGACTTCCAGCAGTGCCATCAACTGCCCTTCCCAAGGTAGGCGCGGATCACATCCGGGTTGCGCTGGACGTCCGCGGGCATCCCCTCGGCAATCTTTTTTCCGAAGTTGAGCGCCACAACCTTGTCGGAAAGCTGCATCACCAGACCCATGTGATGCTCCACCAATAGCACCGTGGCGCCGAGCTGATCGCGGATACGCCGGATGAGCGCGGCAAGCGACTCGACTTCCTCATGATTCAGGCCGCCGGCCGGTTCGTCGAGCAGAAGCAGCTTCGGCCGGCTTGCCAGTGCGCGCCCGAGTTCCACGCGCTTCTGCGTGCCAAACGGCAAGTCCGCAACCCGGCTGGTCGCGACCGCCTCCAGATCCAGCAGCTCAAGAAGGTCGCGGGCCTGACTGGACACGCGCGCCTCTTCATGTGCCGCGATCGGTAAACGCAACGCGTTGGCAAGGAAACCGCCGCGAGTCCAGCTATGGGCGCCGACCATGATGTTTTGAATAACGCTCATGGTGCGAAACAATGCGAGATTCTGGAAGGTGCGGCCGATGCCCAGTTCGGCAATCCGGTGACGTGGCACCTCGAGCAGCGAACGCCCCTGGCAGAAAATGCGGCCGCTTTGGAATGGATAAAGGCGCGACAGGCAGTTGAACAGCGTGGTCTTGCCGGCTCCATTCGGGCCGATCACGCCGGCGATCTGGCCCGCCATGACGTCGAAGGACACAGCCTCCAATGCGACGATGCCCCCGAAACGGACCGTCAGGTCGGAAATGCGCAACAACGGTTCTTCGCGAGCACCGATTCCCGGCGTCGCGTTGTCCGATTTTTCTGGTTCGCCCACGGTGCTTGCCAACATCCCTCCCCCGTTGTGGGACGCGCCGGACCAAAACTCGCAGGCGATACTGGCACAAGGTATGCGGTAAAGCTACGGCCTTCTGGATTATCCGACGCTGCAGCGCAGCGACAACAGGTCCCCGTCGAAAATCTCCGCCGACAACGGTTCCCGGCGATCGCGCTTTCGCACACGCCACGCGAGCGAACATTGACCTGAACTGAAGAGGTCGCCAACATGCACTTTCGTCGGGCGGTTGTTCAGCGCTTCGACGTTCATCGGCCACCGACTGGTATACGGGTGGCCTCATAATAAAATAAGAATCGTGAAAAACGGCCGCGCACCGACGACGGCCTGAGGAGAAAGATGGAACCCGATCACTTTCGATTCTGGCCGGCGAACCTGCCCAGGGAAATGCCGCTGCCGGACACGAGCCTCTACCGCAATCTCGAAGCCACCGCCGCGCGTTTTCCGGACAAAACCGCGGTGTTCTACTACGGGACGTCTCTCACCTACCGACAGTTCAAGCGCGACGTCGATGCGCTGGCCGGTTTCCTGCAGCGGCGCGCCGGCGTCAAGCGCGGCGACCGCGTGTTGCTGTTCATGCAGAACAGCCCGCAGTTCATGATCGCGTTCTACGCCATCCTGCGTGCCGACGCGATGGTCGTGCCGGTCAACCCCATGAACCTGACCGAAGAACTGCGGCACTATGTGGCCGACAGCGATGCCGTGGTCGCGATCACCGGCCAGGAGTTGCTCACTCAGGTTCGCCCGCTGCTTGAAGAAGGTTTGCGGCTCGGCGACGGCCTGCGACAGGTTGTCGCCGCCGCCTACTCCGATTACCGGACTGAGCCGACCGATCTCAAAATCCCCGAGGTGGTGGCCGCCGCGCGCCAGTCGTTGCGCGAACCAGGCGTGACTGGTTGGCGAGACGCGCTCGCCGAAAAGCTGGAGCCCGCCGTGCATCAGGTGGGGCCGGACGATCTGTGCGTGATGCCCTACACCTCGGGCACGACCGGCAATCCGAAGGGCTGCATCCACACGCATCGCACGGTGATGAGCACGACGGTCGCGGGGGGCGCGTGGGTGGACATGCAGCCTGAAGCCGTCATTCTCTGTTCCATGCCGCTGTTCCACGTCACCGGCATGCAATGCAGCATGAACCAGCCGATCTACTTCGGCGCCACCATCGTGCTGATGACGCGCTGGGATCGCGACACGGCGGGCGAACTGATCCAGCGCCACAAGATCGAGGGCTGGACCAACATCGCGACCATGGCGATCGACTTCCTGTCGAACCCGAATCTCGGCCGCTACGACATTTCCAGCATGAAGCATATCGGCGGCGGCGGCGCGGCGATGCCGGAAGCCGTCGCGCAGCGGCTGCACGATCTGACAGGGCTGACTTACATCGAAGGTTACGGGCTGTCGGAAACCATCGCGCCAACGCACATCAATCCGCCGCAGCGCGCGAAGAAGCAATGCCTGGGCATCCCGATCTGCGCGACCTCTTCCCTGGTCGTCAATCCCGATACCCTCGCGGTACTCGGCCCGCGCGAGACCGGCGAAATCGTTTCGCGCGGGCCCCAGATCTTTCTCGGTTACTGGAAGAAACCCGAAGCCACCGCCGCGTCGTTCGTCGAGATCGGCGGCAAATCCTACTTCCGCACCGGCGACCTCGGCTATCGCGACGAGGACGGTTACTTTTTCATCGTCGACCGCCTGAAACGCATGATCAATGCCTCCGGCTACAAAGTCTGGCCGGCCGAAGTCGAGGCCATGCTCTATCATCACGCCGACGTACGCGAAGCCTGCGTGATCGGAACCCAGGACCCGCGGCGCGGCGAGACCGTGAAGGCGGTCGTCGTGCTCAAGGAAACGAGCCGCGGCAAGATTGCACCCGAAGACATCATCGCCTGGTCGCGCGAAAAAATGGCCGCCTACAAGGTGCCGCGCGTGATCGAGTTCGTGGAAACCCTGCCGAAGTCCGCCACCGGCAAGGTGCAATGGCGATTGCTGCAGGAAGCCGAAAACAAGAAAAATTCGAACTGAACGCATCGATGGAACCGAAGCATTTCGAACACTGGCCCAAACATCTGCCACGACACCTCACGGTGCCGGCGACGTCGCTGCACTTCAATCTCGAAGTCTCCAGCCAGCGCTATCCCGACAAGGCGGCGGTGATTTTTTACGACAGCAAACTGTCGTATCGCGAACTGCACCGCCAGGTCGACCTCATGGCCGGCTTCCTGCAGAACCGCTGTGGCGTGCGCAAGGGCGACCGCGTGATCCTGCAGATGCAGAATTCGCCGCAATTCATCATAGCCTACTACGCGATCCTGCGCGCCGACGCCGCCATACTGCCGGTCAGCCCGATGCATGTGACCGGCGAGCTGGTGCACTATTTCGAAGATGCCGGCGCTTCCACGGCCCTGGTCGCGCAGGATCTGTATCCGCAGATCAAGCCGCTGCTGGGCAAGCAGGCGAAGCACGCCATCGTCGCGACCTATTCCGACTATCTGACCGAGCAAACGACGCTCGACGTTCCCGAATTCGTGCGCGCACCGCGCAAGGCAGTGAGCGATCCTGGAGCGGTATCGTGGTCGGATGCCCTGGCGGCGGACTACAAGCCCCTGCCCGCCGCGGCGCACGCCGACGATCTCGCCGCGATCCTCTACACGTCCGGCACCACCGGCGCTTCCAAAGGTTGCATGCACACCCACCGCACGATCATGCACACGCTCGTCGGTGCGGCGGTGTGGGAAGGCTTCAACGCGGATTCCGTCGCGCTGGCGACGGCGCCGCTGTTTCACGTGACCGGCATGCAGCACAGCATGAACGCGCCGCTCTACGCCAGCGCCACCATCGCGGTCCTGCCGCGCTGGAATGCGGACGCGGCCGGCTACATGATCGAGCGCTACGGCTGCACGCACTGGGCAAACGTTCCCACGATGGTGGTGGACCTGCTGGCGCATCCGGCTACCGCTGGCCGCGACCTGTCATCGCTGACCAATATTTTCGGCGGCGGCACGTCCATGCCGGAAGCAGTGGCGCAAAAGCTCTTCGAATTGTGCGGCATCGACTACATGGAAGCCTACGGAATGACGGAGACCATATCGCAGACGCACATGAACCCTTCGCACAAGGCGCGCAAGCAGTGTCTGGGTTTTCCCACCTTCGATACCGAATCGCTGGTGATCAATCCGGAAACCCTGGCCGTGCTCGGACCGAACGAACAGGGTGAAATCGTTGTGCATGGCCCGCAGGTCATGCTCGGTTACTGGCAGCATCCGGATGCCAACGAAACGGTGTTCATCGAAATCGAAGGCAGGAAATTCCTGCGCACCGGCGACCTCGGCCGTTACGACGAAGACGGCTACTACTACATCGCCGATCGCCTGAAGCGCATGATCAACGCCTCCGGTTTCAAGGTCTGGCCGGCTGAAGTCGAGGCCACGCTCTACAAGCACCCCGACATCAGGGAAGTCGCGGTGATCTCATCCCCCGACCCCCGACGCGGCGAAACCGTCAAAGCGGTGGTGGTGTTGAAGGACGAACGCAAAGGCCAGGTCAGCGCCGACGACATCATGGAATGGTCGCGCCTCCACATGGCCGCCTACAAGGTTCCGCGCCTGGTGGATTTTACCGACGCCCTCCCCCGCTCCGGCACCGGCAAGATCCAGTGGCGGGCTTTACAGGAAAAGGAATGGGAAGGCGTGTCTAAACCTTGAACCACGGAGAGCACGGAGAAGAGCGAGAACTAGCATTGTGTTTTCCTAAGCCTCCGCGTTACGTAAGCGGGGGTCCGTAACTTTTTAGGAGTTTTCGATGCCCGATGTGCCGTTCTATCAAGATTGGACGTTTTGGCAATGGGTTGTATCTCTCACGGCATTGGTCGCGGCGCTCATACCGCCTCTTATTCGTCTGTGGAAAGGGCCGAAGCTTGACCTGGAGACACACGACCGAATTCAGGTCACTCATACTGCCGGCAATCCGAACATATCCCTGTTTGTGATCCTACGAAATGTTGGTGGACGACCGCTTAGAGTCCGGTCAATAGATTTGGAGATAAGACCGAGTGGCAGCGAAACTTTTCTCATCCCTGGGAAAAGCTACTTTCCATTACCAGCTGAAAACACGCAGGCAATTCTTGCGCCTTTCAAGCTCGCTCCAGATGAGGATTGGTCGCATGTAATCCTCTTCTTCAATCCGTTTTCAAGAAAAGATGAAACTACATTTCGGCACCTTGTGAGCAATTTGAGATCCGACCTCGTTGCTAAGAAGGCATTGCCAGGTAACGCGGAAGTCGTGGTAGAAGCGGAACCAGCAGTCGTCCAACCAGTGATAGAGTTCTTTAATAGCAAGTTTAGGTGGCACTCGGGCGAGTATGAAGTGAACGTCACGGTCCATACCGACCCCGATAGGGCAACTGTAAGTAAGAGGCTTCGTATGACCCTATTCGAATCGGACTCAAACGAACTTCGCGCCTACACCGATGCGTATAGATACGGCATGGGAGTTGTATTTTTCGATCACGACAAGCAGCCAGGTGTAGGGATCCCGCTCTTGAATGCCTAACCAGCGACGGCACGGCAGGGTGAAGTCTTGCCTTTCCCCCCTGCGCCCGAGAGCCGGACTGGCACAGGGGTCGGAATGTTTCAGCGGCTGATAATCCGTCACGGCAAAAGTTGGCGACACAGATCTGCGAATAGTCACCGTGCTCCAGGCCGGTTCTTGTCAATCACCCTGCAGGCCAGCGTGATCGAAGTTTTTACGGGGCCGGGGTTGCCGATGTAATGCTTCAGTGCCTCCCCGGCGCGCTTTTTCAGATCTTTCGAGTTCAACAGTCCTTTCTCGGCAAGCGCCTGGATGTCCTCCCGGTCATGCTCCGCGAACCTGGCAAGTTTCGAAACGGCGAGATCGACCGGCGACAACAGCCTGACTTCGACGACTTTGGGATCGATGCCGCCGAGTTTCAACGGCGTCGAGTCCTTGTATGCATTCTCATGCAGAAGCCCGAAGGTATCGTTGTACTGGCGATCAAAGTAAAGCAGGCGGGCCTTGCCGTCGGTGTCGCGGTAGGAGACCTCAAGATCTTCGGGCAACAGCATCCGGTGGGAAAACGTGGCATCGACATCGTCGGTCATTCGCCGTGCCGTGTAGAAATGCGAAGCAACGCCGCCGGCAACAAACATCCGCACCGGCAGCACCAGCTTCTTGTTTCCCGATGCCTTGATGGACGCCTCGATGCGGCCCACCATCGTCTTGAATGCGTCGAGGAAGTTCGTTCCGACCGCGGGATTAGGCAGCTTTGGCACGCCATTTCTCCAGCATCGGCAGGAAACGCGACGGACGCACGGGCGACTGCGCAAGCCACGCGGAGAACACCTCCGGCGCTGTTATTCCTGGATGAAGCGATTCGGCGAGCCCGAGATAGCGGGACCGGTCATATCCCCGTGCGCTTGCCAGCATAACCGCAAGCCCGCCCATGAAAAAGGACGGACCGGCGGATCGCCATCGACCGGGATCCGCTTCAAGCTCCGAACACAAGTCGAGAAGTTTCTGTTCGTCCTCCCGTCCATACCTCGCAGGCATGTGCCGAAGTTCTGCCGCACCGGACTTTGAGGCGGACGCCTGCGCGCCAGGATTCGGACCGACGAACAACCGCAACCCCACCGCATGCGCGAGCGCTTCCAGCGTCGACAGGACGCAGTCGCCGCGATTGCGCAGCCTGCTGACGGTTTCCGGACGCACGCCCGCCTTGGCTGCCCACTTGCGATCCGACCAGTTTCGGGCGGCCGCCGCGGCTTCCATCGACTTCAGCAAAAGAGGCAGACCGGTCTTCATATTGACCTATAAGTCAACAACACTATCGACTGTTGACTTTAAAGTCAAACTCCGGAATTCTCCGTAACTGATCATGTTTACTTGCGCAGCACCAGCCCGAACACCTGGTCTCCCCTCACTACCGACAGCACCACCCTTTCCGTTACCTTGAGCGCTGCGATGAGTTCCGCCGACGTGTGCACCTTCTTTCGATTCACGGCGACGATGACGTCACCTTCGCGCAAGCCGTGCGCGTAAGCAGGACTGCCTTCCGCTACTTCCACCACTGCCACCGCTTCGGCCTTGCCGCCGCTTTCGAGGGTGCCTACGCTGGCCCCCATCAGTTCGGGAACGGGCTCGAAGTCGCGCGCCTTTGCGGTTTTCGGATTCTCGACTTTGATCCTGAGCACCAGTTCCTTGCCATTGCGCAGGACCTTGAATTCTTCGATGTCGCCGACCGCCGCGAGACCGATCTGATTGCGCAGATCGGAGGAGCTGCGCACGGTGCGTGCGTTCAGCGAAATCACCACGTCGCCGCGCTTGAGTCCCGCCTTGGCGGCCGGGGAGTCCGGCGCGATCTCGACGATTAGAGCCCCCTGGTTCGGTGTCAGCCCCAGCGCCTTGGCGATTTCCGGTGTCGGGTCCTGCGTCGTGAGCCCGATGCGCCCGCGCCGCACTTCGCCGTATTTGGCCAGATGCACGGTCACGGCGCGGGCCATGTTGCTGGGCACAGCGAAGCCGATGCCGACGTTGCCTCCCGAGGGCCCGATGATCGCAGTGTTGATCCCGACCAGTTCGCCCTTGAGATTCACCAGCGCGCCGCCCGAGTTGCCAGGATTGATTGAAGCATCGGTCTGGATGAAATCCTCGTAGCCCTCGATGTTGAGCCCGGTGCGCCCGAGTGCGCTGACGATGCCCGAGGTCACGGTCTGTCCGAGGCCGAACGGATTGCCGATCGCCAGCACGTAGTCGCCGACGCGCAATTGATCGGAATCGGCAAACCGGATGGCGCTCAGGTTGTCGGGCTCGACTTCCAGCAATGCGATGTCGGTGCCGGCATCCGATCCGAGGAGCTTGGCCTCCAATTGCCGCCCGTTCTTGAGCGTGACGACGATCTGCTGGGCGTCCTTGACGACGTGATGATTGGTCAGCACATGGCCAAGCCTGGCGTTCACGATCACCCCCGATCCCGCGGAGACCTGCGGTTGCGAACGATCCGGCACGCCGAAGAACCGCCTGAAGAACGGGTCCTGAAGCATCGGGTTGTCGTCTTCCGGCGAGCGCGACAGCACGGCAATGTTGACCACAGCGGGCGTAACCTGTTCCAGCAGCGGCGCCAGGGTCGGCACGCCGCCTTCCACCAGGGGCGGAATGCCCGCGCCAGCCTGCTCGAGGGCGGGCAACAGCAGCACGACAGTCAGCATAGATCGGAAAATCCCGGGAATCAGTCGTTTCATCGCTTGTCCTTCGTTTTTTCAAATGTCCTTGCTGCAATGGGGTCGCCCAACTGCAGGAATGCCAGAATAGCCGGGACCATGATGCACTGGGCAAAGTTTAGGGCGCACCTCGCGCGGCGCAACCGCGGGTGATCTGGAAAGGCGTTCTGCTATCCTTTCATATGGCTCCTTCATTCACCAAGCCAGCAACGTGAACGCCCCCGAAACCCGCGATCCCGCCCTCGAATCCGACATCCTCGCCGCGGTCGCGAACCTGCGACGCGATCTGGTCGACCTGGCGATGACGCTCGTGCGTTTTCCGTCGCTGAACGGCGAGGAAGCCGGAGCACAGGATTTCATGGAAGGGCTCTTCCGCGGCATGGGGCTAATGACCGAGCGCTTCGAAGTGCGCGACGCCGACCTGAAGAACCTGCCCGGCTATTCACCCTCGGTGGGACAGTGGGAACGGCACGACAACGTCGTCGGCATCCATCGGCCGCGTACCGCAATCGGGCGATCCCTGATCTTGAACGGGCACGTCGACGTCGTGCCGATCGGCGCGGAAGAGTTATGGTCGCGCCCGCCGTTCGATCCGGTCGTGCGCGACGGCCGGCTGTACGGCCGCGGCAGCGGCGACATGAAGGCCGGCATCGCCGCCTACGTAACCGCGTTCCGCGCATTGAAGTCGATTGGCTTGCAACCCGCTGCGCCGGTGTTCATGCAGTCAGTCGTCGAAGAAGAATGCACCGGCAACGGTGCGCTGGCCTGCCTGCATCGCGGCTACAAGGCGGACGCGGCGATCATTCCGGAACCGTTCGGACATAGCATCCTGAAGGCTCAGGTCGGCGTCATGTGGTTGTCCGTGGAAGTGTTCGGCAAGCCGGCCCACGTGCTCAACGCCGCGCAAGGTATCAACGCGATCGAGGCGGCGTTCGCGCTGTGGCGCGGCTTGCAATCGCTCGAAGCGGAATGGAACAAGACAGACAATCGACATCCCGCCTTCGCGCATCTCGAACATCCCCTCAGATTCAACCTTGGCAAGATCAACGGCGGCGAATGGGCTTCGTCGGTGCCTACGCGCTGCGTCATGGAGTTGCGCTGCGGCTTCTATCCCGGCGTTCCTGCCGCACAAGCCCGCGCCGCGATCGAGGCGCGCCTTGCCGAAACAATGAAGCGAGATCCCGCCCTCGCCGGCATCACGCATCGGGTGCGCTATGCAGGGTTCCAGGCCGAAGGCTTCGTGCTTGACGGCGCGGCCCCGCTGCTGACCGCGCTCGCCGCGGCGCATGCGCAGGTGATGAACAAGGATGCGGAATGGTTCGCCAGCTCCGCGACGACCGATGCCCGTGCCTTCAATCTATATGGCAATATTCCCGCAACCTGCTATGGCCCCGAGGCACAGAACATCCACGGCATCGACGAGTCGGTGTCGATCGAGAGCGCGTTGCGCGTTGCCCAGGTGCTGGCACTGTTCTTGGCGCGTTGGTGCGGCGTGGAGAAAACGCGATGACGCGCCTGTGGTTGGCGAATTGGCTAACCGTGTTGGCGTTGCTCGCCGGTTGCTCCAGTTCGCCGGAAATCCCCGAGCCGACAACGGTACGCGCCAGCAATGAGGTCGCGTCCAAGGCAATTGTCTATGCAAAGGAGATGCTCGGCAGACCGTACAAGTACGCCGGCGATACGCCGGCCGGTTTCGATTGCAGCGGACTGGTGAAGTACAGCTACGGCCGTGCCGGCATTTCCATGCCGCGCGACACGCAGGCGCAACACCGCATGTCAGTGCTGGTGTCGATGCGCAGCCTGCGCGAGGGCGACCTGTTGTTTTTCGACCAGGAAGGCAAGAAAACTTCGCACGTCGGCCTGTATCTCGGCAACGGGCGCTTCATTCATGCGCCCTCGAGCGGCGGCAAGGTGCGCACCGACAGCCTGAATGCGGAATTCTGGAAGAAACATTTCGTCGAAGCCAGAAGAGTTTAATTACCACGAAGCAACTGCGTTCAAAGTCAAACTTCTTGTGGGTTTTTCCACGGTTGATTGGACTTGAGCATGGCATTAAGGATGATCAGCATTTTGCGCATGCAAGCGGTAATCGCCACGTAATGATGTTTGCCCGCGTCGAT